>JAFMSA010000357.1 GCA_017353855.1 Alphaproteobacteria bacterium | reverse complement strand
ATGGCCGCCGAGGCGGCCTGAGGGCCGCGTCGCCAATGGCCGAGCGCGTGCAATTCGAATTGGTCACTCCCGAACGCCTGTTGCTGTCCGAGATGGTCGAGATGGTGGTGATCCCGGGAAGCGAGGGGAATTTTGGCGTCCTGCCCGGCCACGCGCCGTTCATATCGTCGATCCGGCCGGGAGTGATCGATGTCTATGAAGGCCGCGCCGTCACGCGGCGTATCTTTGTCGTCAGCGGCATTGCCGAGGTGACGCCGGAGCGCTGCACCGTGCTCGCCGATCGAGCCCTCTCGCCGGACGAGCTCGATCGCGGGACCATCCAGGCCGAGCTGCAGACCGTAGAGGGCAACCTCCCAAGCCTGCGCGAGCAAGTCGCGCGCGCAAGCGGCTCCGATCGCGATACGCTACTGGTCGAGCTTCATCAGCTCGAGCACCGGCAAAGCGTTCTCCAGGCCGAGCTGCAGGCCATAAGCGAGATCGCGCGCTGAACGTCGCCCGCCCGTTCCTCGGCCGTCCCGGCAGCCGCACCATTGCGACGTCGACGCGACTGAGCGATCGGCCTCTCGTGCGCCGGGCGCAGCAGCCCTTCAGTGGGTGAGATGAAGCAGAGCGCAAGCTTGCTGGCGGTGGTTGAAGGACCATCGTCGGTCTGCAATGCGAAGGCGTGCCGGTGAGGTTCAACCTACTCTCAGGCTGGTTGGCCGTGGCCGGCGTCGTGCGCAGCGCCTCCAGCCCGAGGCCTTGCGCGAAGTGAGCGACACGCCCGCATCGCAGCGCCGCGGCGAGGGAGGGCGCTGGCCGTCTTGGCAAAGCGTTAGGGATTCGAGGATTTGTGAACCCCTGCCATAACCGCCGCAAACGGTGATCATCGGGCTTGCCTCGCGTTTACCCAGGGGAGAGTGTTTGCCGTTACAGGAAGCACAGGGGGCGCAGGTCCGGCATGGCAGGCACGATCGAAGCAAAAAAGGCGGCGCTGATCCAAAAGGCGGCGCTGCTTGCCTGTGAGTTGGACAAGCCGGCCGAGCAGCCGGTCGTCAGACGGTTTATCGCCGAATTCTATCAGCACGTGCCGCCCGCCGATGCCGCCGGACGCACGCCGCGCAACCTGTACGGGGCAGCGCGGTCGCTATGGAGCTTTGCGCAGCGCCGGCGCGCCGGTCAGGCAAAAATCCGTGTGCACAACCCGGACCCGCCGACGGACGGCTGGTCCTCGCCGCATACGATCGTCGAGATCGTCAACGACGACATGCCCTTTCTGGTCGATTCCGTCACGGGCGCAATCAACGCCGATAACCGGGTCGTCGATCTGATCATCCACCCGATTTTGAACGTCGCGCGCGGGCCCGACGGGCGGTTTGTCGATCTCGTCGATGCCGGCCCGGCGGGACTCCGTGAATCCTGGATGCAGGTCGAGATCACGCGGGAGACGGACCCCGCGGGTCTGGCACGCCTGACCGGGACATTGTCGAATGTGCTCGCCGATGTGCGGGCGGCTGTCGAGGACTGGCAGCCGATGCGCCGCGTGCTGCGCGAGATCGTCGACGAACTGTCGGCCGAGCCCCCTCCCGTTCCGCGGACCGAACGCGCCGAGGTGCAGGATTTCCTGCGCTGGCTCGATGACGACAACTTCACGTTTCTCGGCTACCGCGAGTACTTGTTTGACGGTGCGGCCGAACCCGCACGCGGGGCGCTCGGCATCCTGAAAGACGACGCGCATCCGGTGTTCGGCGGGCTGCGCGAGCTTTCTTCCCTGCCGCGCGAGGTACAAGACTATGCCCGTCGGCGCGAGCTGCTCGTGATCTCGAAATCGAACCGCCGCTCGACGGTTCACCGCACCGCTCACATGGATGCGATCGGCGTGCGCGGTTTTGATGCCGACGGTGAGGTGGCCGGGATCCGCCTGTTCCTCGGTCTGTTCACCTCGCTCGCCTATAGCCGCGACCCGCGCTCGATCCCGCTGCTGCGCCTCAAGGTCCGGCGGATTGTCGAGCGCTCCGGGCTGTCGCCGACAAGTCACGACGGCAAGGCTCTGCTGCACATCCTCGATACATTTCCGCGCGACGAGGTTTTCCAGACCGAAGAGAAACAGCTCTTCGCCACGATCACCGGCATTCTCAATCTGCAGGAGCGCCAGCGGATCGCGGTGTTCATTCGCCGCGATCCGCTCGAGCGCTTTGTCTCCTGCTTTGTCTATGTGCCGCGCGAACGGTATGACAGCGAATTGCGAGGCCGGTTCGCAACGATCCTCGAAGAGGCGTTCGCCGGCCAAATCTCCACCTTCGATACCCATCTCGACGAATCCGCATTGGCGCGGATCCACTTCATCATTCGCACGACGCGCGGTCGCGTACCGGCAGTGGACGTCGCGACGCTCGAAAAGCGCCTCGCCGAGGCCGGCCGCAACTGGACAGACCGGCTCCAGGACGCGGCGGCCGTCGCTTTCGGCGATGAGGAGGCGCATCGCCGGCTGAGCCGCGTCACATCGCTGCCGGTCGCCTATCAGGCAAGGACGAACCCGGTTCAGGCAGTGGCGGATCTGCGCCGGATCGAGACCGTGCTGGCAGGCTCGCCGCTCGAAGTGTCGCTGCATCCCTCCGCCGATGGCGGGCTTCCGGGGCTGCGGCTTTATCGCGCCACGGAGCCCGTCGCGCTCTCCGACGTCCTGCCTATTCTGGAAAACCTCGGACTGCGCGTCGTCGCCGAAGAGCCGTTCCGCATCGATTGCGCCGGCAAAACCTGCGTTTGGATCCACGAATTCCAACTGTCCGGCGGCGTTGTGCCGAGCACCGTTTCCGCCGCGACCACGGCAGCATTTGAGGAGGCGCTCGCCGCGGTATGGACCGGCCGTGTCGAAAACGACGGGTTCAACCGTCTCGTCCTCGCGGCCGGCCTGTCGGCCCGCCAGGTAACCCTGCTGCGGGCATACGCCAAAGTGCTGCGACAGGCCGGAACCGCGTTCAGTCAAGAATACATGGAAGACGCGCTGAGCGGCCATGCCGAGATCGCCCGCCGTCTCGTCCGTCTATTCGAGACGCGCTTGGATCCTGCCCGTGCGGGCTCCTCGCTTGCCGCAATCTCCGAAATTCAGGCGATCGACCATGCTCTCGACGCGGTGAACAACCTCGACGAGGATCGCATCCTGCGCACCTATCTGCAGCTCGTCCTCAAGACGGTGCGCACGAGCTACTACCAGAAACTGCCCTCCGGCGATGAAAAGCCCTACCTCGCGATCAAGCTGGCCAGCCGGGAACTCGATCTGCTGCCGCGGCCCCGCCCGCTTTTTGAAATCTTTGTCTATAGCCCGCGCGTCGAAGGCGTCCACATGCGGGCCGGAAAGGTCGCGCGCGGCGGTATCCGCTGGTCCGACCGGAAAGAGGATTTCCGCACCGAGATTCTCGGTCTGATGAAAGCGCAGACCGTCAAGAACGTCGTGATCGTCCCGATGGGGTCGAAAGGCGGCTTCGTGATCAAGCAGCCGCCCGCCGCACGCGATAAACTCGGGGCTGAAGCGATCGAGTGCTACAATACGTTTATCCGCGGGCTGCTCGATATTACCGACAATATCGTGGCCGAGCGTGAGGGCGGACGTCGCATCGTGCCGCCGGCGCAGGCCGTCCGGTACGACGGCGACGATCCCTATCTCGTCGTTGCGGCCGATAAGGGAACCGCCAGCTTCTCCGACTTCGCCAACGCGATCTCGGAGGAATACGGGTTCTGGCTCGGCGACGCGTTTGCATCCGGCGGTTCGACAGGCTACGACCATAAAGCAATGGGCATCACCGCCCGCGGTGCCTGGGAACTCGTCAAGCGCCATTTCCGCGAACTCGGGCGCAACATCGAGACGAGCGAGCTGAGCGTGGTCGGGGTCGGGGACATGTCGGGCGACGTGTTCGGCAACGGCATGCTGATGTCCCGGCACATCAGATTGCTCGGTGCTTTTGACCACCGTCACGTCTTTGTCGATCCCGAGCCCGACGCCGAGCGGAGCTTTGCCGAGCGCCGGCGGCTCTTCGGGTTGCCGCGCTCGAGCTGGGCCGATTACGACCATGCGCTGATCTCGCCGGGCGGCGGGGTTTTCGAACGCAGCGCCAAGTCGATCCCGATCAGTGCGCAGATGAAACGCGCCTTCGAGATAAAGGCCGAACACCTGACACCGGCCGAGCTGATCGGCAAGTTCCTGACCGCACCGGTCGATCTGTTGTGGTTCGGCGGGATCGGAACCTTCGTCAAAGCCACGGGCGAGACGCACGCCGAGGTCGGCGACCGCGCCAACGATGCGCTGCGCGTCAACGGCGAGGAAATCCGTGCCAAAGTCGTCGGCGAGGGCGCCAACCTTGCAGTGACCCAGCGCGGGCGGGTCGCATTCGCGCTTGCGGGCGGCCGCATCAATACCGATGCCATCGACAATTCGGCCGGGGTCGACACCTCCGACCACGAGGTGAACATCAAGATCCTGCTCGACCAGGCGATTGCCCGCGGGTCTGTCTCGCCCGATGAGCGCGAGCCGCTGCTCGCCGCGATGGCGGGCGAGGTCGCCTCACTCGTGCTGCGCGACAATTATCTGCAGGGAGAAGCACTCTCGCTTGCCGAGGCCTCCGGCATCGCCTCTTTCGACCGGCAGACGCGCATGATGCGCGATCTCGAGCGCTCGGGCCGTCTTGATCGTGCGCTCGAGTTTCTGCCGGATGACGAGACCCTCGCGAGGAGGGCGGCGCGCGGCCGCGGCTTCGCGCGGCCCGAGCTCGCGGTATTGCTCGCCTATGGCAAGATGACCCTCTACGAGGAGCTGCTGGCCTCCGATCTGCCCGACGCGCCGGAACTCGCCGAGGAGCTCCACAGCTACTTTCCGACAGCGGTTCGCGACCGGCTCGCCGCGCAGATCGCGACCCATCCGCTCCACCGCGAGATCATCGCCACCGTCGTCACGAACGAGCTCGTCAACCGGGCACGGATGACCTTTGTCCATGACCTGCGGGCCCGTACCGGCCGGACGCCGCCGGAAATCGCCCGGGCATACCGGATCGTCCGAGAGGTCTTCGAGCTGCCGGAGCTGTGGAGCCGGATAGAGGCGCTCGACAACAAAGTATCCGCCCGGCTCCAGATCGAGATGCTGCTCGAACTCGCCGAGCTGATCGAGCAGGCCGCCGCATGGCTGCTCTACCGCCGGCGC
>JAFMSA010000917.1 GCA_017353855.1 Alphaproteobacteria bacterium | reverse complement strand
CTCGCCAGGTTCAAGCGAGCGCCAAGGCCCTCGAAGCCGAACTCCGTCTGTCTGACGCCGCGCAATGCGGCGGCAATATTGATTGTGCCGGTAGCGGGTTCGCGAACAGCGCAGCAGCGCCCGTCTTGATCGCGGCGCAGCCACCCCAGTGCCCAGACCTTGCCTTCGTAGCCTTTCGGCTTCAGGCCGGTATTGACGATCAGTTTCCCGCGGTCCTTTGCGTAGTCGGACTGGCGGAAGTGCGGATGGCAGTGGAAAGACCAGCGCCCTGCGAGGGATCTCGCCGCAGGGCGGCAGGATCTTAGCGGCGTGGCAGCCTTCAGCCGCCGCGCTTGCGCGCAAAATGCGCTGTGCAAACAGAGCCCAGCCATCGCGGACCAAAGGTCATGGCGAGCGAGCCCAAGCCCGCAGTACCGCGCCCCGCCAAACGGTTCGCCAGTTGAATGCAACGGATCAGCAGCGCTGGGAGCCGTTCTTCGGCGGACGCGGCTGGCACCCCGGCGCCCGGCTCGCGCGACAGGCTGCGATGCGTGCGCGCCGTGCCGAACGCGGCTTCGCGCAGCAACTGCGTCAGATCGCGCGCGCCGTCGGCGACATCGTCCGCGGCCGGTTCGACCCGCTCGACCTGCAAGCGTCGACGATCGCGATCGGCGAGATGCTGTCGGGCTACGCCGATCTCATCACGCCATGGGCGCGAGCGGTTGCCTATCGGCTGCTGGCCGACATCTCGCGCCGTGACGCCGCCGGCTGGCACCGCCTCGGGCAGCAGATCAACCGCGCGCTGGTGCAGGAAATCGAGACGACGCCGATGCAGCAGATGCTGCACGACTTGCTCGAGACCCAGGTCGACTTGATCCGCAGCATCCCACTCGACGCGCGTGAGCGGGTCCACGAGCTCAGTGTGCGCGCCATGACCGGCGGCGGCCGCTGGGAAGAGATCGCCGAGCAGACCCTCAACCAGTACGGCGTATCCCGCAGCAAAGCCAACCTGATCGCGCGCACCGAGACCGGTCGGGCACAGACCGAGTTCCAGCGGGTCCGCGCCGAGCATATCGGCTCCGAAGGCTACATCTGGCGCACCGCACGCGATCTCGACGTGCGGGCCTTGCACCGCCGCCTCGAGGGCACAACCCGCCCGTCGCCGGTGAGCGCGGCGAACGGGCTCATCCGGGCAGCATCTACAACTGCCGCTGCTGGTGCGAGCCGGTCCTCGCCGGCGAGGCCCTGCAGCTCGGCCCACTGCCGCGCAACCGGGCATTCATCGAGGCATTGCGTGAACGGGGTTACCCGCCACCGCCGGGCTGATTAGCCTCTTGCCACTCGTCATGCGTATCCGGGGCATCAACCATATCCTGCGCCAGATCGTGGGCTTCTTTTGTAGACAAAGGGCGCCACCCCGAAGACACAGAACCATTGCCAGTCTCCGGGTTCGTCCAGACCTCGCCAGCCACCGGATTCAGGTCCACGCTCATCGCTAATCCTTCCGCTCAATCGCTTCGCGCAACTGCGCAGTCCATTCCTTGAACAGTCGGTCGCGCGGCCCCTTCGGCATTTGTCGGAAGATCACGCCAATTGCCATGCCGAGTGCGCACAGGACTTCGCCGCTCGCGTGCCAAT
>JAFMSA010000916.1 GCA_017353855.1 Alphaproteobacteria bacterium | reverse complement strand
ACATCATCCCGGAGGGCATCCGGTAAGACAGCACCGCCGCATCGTGGCCCGCGCCGCTCGGCATGCGCATGTGCATGCCCGGTGCATGGCGTTCGGCGGCGGCTTCTATCTCGTCCTGAAAGCGGGGATCCATCGGGCGCGGCTCGGTGCGCGCGAGCGTCTCGATCTCGCACGTGCAAGGACCCGCCCGATCGGTTTCGCAGACGACCTGATGCAACGCCTTCTCCAGCGCGGCAAGCCGGTCGAGGTCGGCATCGCGGAACTGGACGAGCATCTCGGCGCGGCCCGGAACCACGGAAGGCGCGTTCGGCTCGAGCGAGATACGCCCGATCGTCCACACGGTGCGCGGTCCGGAGATCTCGGGAAACCGATCATGAATGCGCGTCGCAAGGCGTACCAGCGCAACCCCGGCATCCCGGCGCCGCTCCATGCGCGTCGTGCCCGCATGGTTCTGCTCGCCGATCAGGCAGACGCGATAATTCCAGATGCCGACAATCGTCTCGACGACGCCGATGCGCAGACCGCTGGTGTCAAGCGTATCGCCCTGCTCGATATGCGCTTCGAGGTAGCCGACATAGCGTGACGGATCGACCCGCTCCCGCGGCCGGGCGGCAAGACCCGCACGCTCGAGGGCCTCGCGCAATGGCGTCCCATTATCACGACCCCGGGTTCGGTCGATCTCCTCTTCCGCAAGCGCATCGGTAAATGAACGGCTGCCGAGATAATTGCCGTAATGCCCTTCCTCATCGGCCCAGGCCGTGACATCGATGCCAAGCCCGGCGCACGCCGGGTCCTCGGCGAAGGCCCGCGCGAGTTCGAGGGCGTAGACGACGCCCAGCGCGCCGTCGAGCCAGCCGCCGTAAGGCTGGGTCTCACTGTGAGACCCGGCCAGCAGCCGCCGTTCGGCACCCGGATTGCGACCGATTACATTGCCGATCCCGTCGATCACGGTGTCGAGCCCGGCTTCGCGAAACTGGCCGGCCAACCAGTGCCGCGACTCGACATCGGCCGCCGAATAAGTCGGACGGTGGACTCCCGTCTTGTAGCGGCCAAATTCAGCAAGCCGTTTCAAATCCGCAATAACGCGCCGTCCGTCGATGCTCGGCATGTTCCCCATTCCTTTAGCGGCGTGGTGATTGGCGCAAGACTAGCCTAGGATCGCAATTATCGGAAACTGCCAGTGGATGACCGGTATGCCCGACCGCTCGCCTCCCCGTGTGGCGCTTCTCGGCTTTTCGATCGAATGCAACAAATTCGCACCCTGCGCGACAAAGGCGCACTTTCTCGCGCGCACCTACCTGGAGGGCGATACCCTCATCAAAGAAGCGCGCTCACCGAACCCGACGATGCTGCCCGAGACTCCCGGCTTTGTCGCGACGATGGATGCTTCGGGACCCTGGACGCCGATCGGCATCGCGCTGGCAATGACTGAGCCGAACGGCCCGGTCGAGCATGGCTTCTTTGTCGAATTGCTCGACGCGATCAGCCGCCGGCTCAAAGCGGCCCTGCCCCTCGACGCCGTCTACATCTGCTCGCATGGTGCCGGGCTGACGACCGAGGAGGACGATCCGGACGGCGTCTTATTCGCGAGCGTGCGCGCGATAGTCGGTCCGGGCGT
>JAFMSA010000915.1 GCA_017353855.1 Alphaproteobacteria bacterium | reverse complement strand
AATCAGGCGCGGTCGCCTTGGCAGTAGAAAGCAACGATACCCGGCCCCCTCGAGGTCAGCTATAATCGCCGCAGTTTCGTACCACCAGCAGCCGGGCGCACGCGCAGGCGGGCGAGGCGATCTTTATGAGCGATGCGGTTCGACCTGTCTCTCCATCCCTCCGGCATCTGCGCGAGTGGTTCGGGCACATCAGGCGGCGCCGGCGCCCGCCCGAAGTCGTGGCGCGGCGCGGGCGGCTTTTCCGCAAATACGTGTTGCTGCTCGTCGGGCTGGTCAACCTCGTGCTGCTGGTCAATGCCGGGTTGCATTTCTGGTTCAGCTATAACGAAAACAAGACGGCGGCGTTTCGCATCCAGCAAGAGAAGGCCGGGTCGGCGGCTCGCCGGATAGAGGAGTTCGTGGACGAAGTCGAGCGCCAGCTCGGCTGGACGGCCGTGCCGTTATGGGCGGCAAGCCCGATCGAGGAACGACGTTTCGACTATTTCCGGCTGTTGCGCCAGGCGCCGGCGATCACGGAGCTGGTCCAGCTCGACGACGCCGGCAAGGAGCAGCTCCGGGTATCGCGCCTGACGATGGACGTCGTCGGGAGCGGTAAGGACTACTCGCAAAACCCCGGCTTCACAGAGGCCCAGCGACAGCGCGTCTGGTTCAGCCCGGTCTATTTCCGCAAAGATTCCGAGCCGTACATGACCTTGGCGATGGCGCAGACGGGAGGGCATGCCGGCGTCACGATCGCCGAGGTCAATCTCAAACTAATCTGGGACGTCATCACCGGGATAAAGATGGGCAAAGGCGGTTACGCCTATGTCGTCGATCGTGGCGGCCGGCTTATCGCGCATCCCGACATCAGCCTGGTACTGCGCAATACCGATCTCTCGGCGCTGCCGCAGGTTGCGGCGGCTCATGCCGAAGCTTCGGGCGAGCCGGCCGCAGGCCTCACCACGATGGTCGCAAAGGACATCATCGGGAATTCGGTGCTGACTGCGCATGCCGCAATCGCCCCGCTGGGCTGGACCGTCTTTGTAGAATTGCCGATGCGCGAAGCGCTGGCGCCGCTCTACGGTTCCGCATTGCGTAGCGCCGCGCTGCTCGCTCTCGCTCTTTGCCTCGCGGCATTGGCGGCGCTGTTTCTCGCCCGCCGCATGACCGGGCCGATTCGGCTACTGCAGGCCGGCGCCGCGCGCATCGGCGCCGGCGAGCTCGACCGCCGCATCGACATCCATACCGGCGACGAGTTGGAGGGCCTCGCCGGCGAGTTCAACCGGATGGCAGCGGACTTACAGAGATCCTACGCTGAACTCGAGCAAAAGGTGGAGGAACGCACCGCCGAACTCAAAGAAGCGCTCGATCAGCAGACCGCCACCGCTGAGGTCTTGGGAGTCATCAATTCGTCGCCCGGCGACCTTGTTCCGGTCTTCGATGCGATGCTCGATAAAGCGACACGGCTGTGCGAGGCGGACATGGGAATCCTCTTCACTTGCAGCCAAGAGTCCTTCACGGCCGCTGCATGGCACGGCACACCTGAGCCGTTCCGCGAATTTCTAACGCGCGAGCCGCTCCGCCCGAACGCCGAAACCGGCCTGGGAGACATGATTCGCGAGAAGCGGGTTATCCATCT
>JAFMSA010000914.1 GCA_017353855.1 Alphaproteobacteria bacterium | reverse complement strand
CCCATCTCGACTGCGGTTACACAGACTTCGCCGTCGCCTTGCGCGAAATGGCCGTCGCCGGTCGAGAACAAGCCGCCTTCCCTGAAGACGGGAAGGAAGAGCTTCGCGCCTCGGGTGAGCTGCTTAACATCGAAATTGCCGCCGTTCTCGCGCGGCGGCAAGGTGCGCAGCCCGGCAAGCCCGCAGGGGCCGGTCGGGACAGCACCCTCGGCGTCGGGCGGAAAGGCCAAGCCGCCGCGGTCGATGACCCGTTGCTCGCGCGCAGTCCATTCCGCGAGCTTTTCTGCCGACGGCGCGACCCCTGAAACCCCCATGAACGGCGCGCCCGGAATGCGCACCCCCGGGATCTCGGTTGAACTCGCCCAGCCGTCGCGGATCTGCCAATGCACGAGGAACGGCTCGGTCATCACATCGCGAAGAAAGCCGAGCCCCGGCATGATCACGCTGAATCCGGAAGGCTGCGCGATAATGTCGGTGAACTCGATTTCCAGGATGTCGCCGGGCTCGGCGCCCTTGACAAAGACCGGCCCGGTCAGCGGATGGACGGCACCCGCGTCGAGGGACGCCAGGTCTGCGACGGTCGTCGTCGGCTTGACCTGGCCGTCGAGCGCGTCGCGCGTCTCCAGCGCGATCTCCTCGCCTTCCCCGATCTCGATGGCGGGCGCTATGTCCGGGTGAAAGCGGTTGTGGCCGCAGCCCGGCTCCTCGGCGAGCCGCTTCCCCCGGTCGATGCGGATTGCATTCATGGGCGGGCCCGTCAATCGAAGGTCAGCACGGTGCGGGCGACTTCGCCCGCTTTCATCGCGCGAAAGGCTTCGTTGATGTCGCCGAGGCGGCCGCGCTTTGTGACCATGTCGTCCAGGTTGAGGCGCCCCTGACGGTAGAAATCGAGATAGAGCGGGATGTCGTAGCGGAACCGGTTCGACCCCATCCGCGAGGTCTGCACCCTGCATTCCGGGCGGATCGCCATCCACGGGAATTCGATCGTCGCATCGGGCGGCAAGACGCCGACAATCGTGGCGGTGCCACGGATCGCGAGGCTCTCGATGGCTTGCCGCACCAGCGTGGCGTTACCGACCGCCTCGAAGGCGTGATCCACCCCCGCACCGCCGGTTAGCGCGCGCACTGCTTTGACCGGATCGTCCTGGGCGCTGTTGACGAAATCCGTTGCCCCGGCGCGATTGGCCATTTCGCGCTTCATTTCGAACCGGTCGATGCCGATGATCCGGCGGGCGCCGCCGATCCGCGCGCCCTGGATGATCGCCAGCCCGACGCCGCCGCAGCCGAACACGGCCACGCTCTGCCCGGCTTCGAGCCCCGAGGAGCGGAGCGCGGCGCCGACCCCGGTGAGGACGCCGCAACCGACCAGCGCCGCCTTGTCGAGGGGCAGTTCGGGGTCGATCTTCACGAGCGAATTTTCGTGCAGCAGCATCTTTTCGGCATAGCTGGAGATGCCGATGAATTGGCGGAAAGGCTGGCCCTTTTGCGATAGCCGCGGCGCGGCGCTGTCGGGCCTGGTAACGATTCCGCCGGTGCACAGATTCGGGTGGCCGGAAAGGCATTGCGGGCAATTGCCACAAAACCCGGACAGGCAAGCCACAACGTGATCGCCGGGTCTGA
>JAFMSA010000913.1 GCA_017353855.1 Alphaproteobacteria bacterium | reverse complement strand
CCGCGCAGCACTGGAAAGCGCAAAGCGTGTTCTGAGGGCGGGCAATGGGTTGGTCTGGTTCCCAGAAGGCTGGCGCTCGCCCGACGGGGGCCTCCAGCGTTTTCTGCCGGGAATCGGCCAGCTGCTGGTGCACAGCGGTGCGCCGGCGGTGCCTGCCTACATAATGGGTACATTCGCAGCATGGCCGCGGGAGCGCCGCCTCCCCAGATGTCATCGCATCACAGTCACGTTCGGCCATCCGGAGACGGCCGCGTCTTTAGCTGCAAACGGCAGCGGCCGGACCGACGAGGAACGGGCAGCCGACGCGCTCCGCCAGCGTCTTATCGCTCTCGGCTCAGAAGGGAGTGGCACTGCAGGATCGACAATTTCAGCTCACGCCGCCGACCGTGTCGGCGGCACTCATCACTAACACCAATTCTTCAGCAACGAGGCGTTGATTTGGATCAACGCCCAACGCGCGCCTCTGAGGCACTTTTGATCGTATGAACGGAGGACGTGATGCGGGACACGCGAGCTGACTGGCAGAACGGACGAGCGCGAGCCGGGCGGTTGCGCTTTGCCCAATTTAGATTGATTGTCGCGTTCGGCCTGGCTTTGGGTTCGGCGGGATGCACAGAGCAGCCGGATCACCGTGTCCAGCTGCCGAGCCTTGCTCCAGTCGTACAGGCCGTGATCCCCGCAGTCGTCCATGTCTCGGCCGTCCAAACATCGAGCGCGGCACTTGCGGGTGAGGAACTTTCGCCGGGCCTGCGGCGGTCCAAGCATCAGAGCGCCGACCGAGGTCTGCCGCCCGCTGCGCTCGACGAGCTGATGAAACGGTTCTTCGGCATACCGCAGGCACCGATCAGATCGACCGGATCGGGCTTCATTATCGATGCCGACGGTGTCATCGTCACCGAGGACCACGTGGTGGAGAATGCTGACAAGGTGACGGTAACTTTGCAAGACGGGAAGCAGCGTTCCGCCCGGATCATCGGGCGAGACCCCAAGACCGATCTCGCCCTTCTCAAGATCGATGTGGACCATCCTCTGCCGTATGTCGGTTGGGGCGACAGCGATACCGTGCGAATTGGCGACTGGGTGTTGGCGATTGGTAATCCCTTCGGCCTCGACGCCACCGTGACCAGCGGCATCATTTCCGGTCGTGGCCGCAACGTGCATCTCGGCCCGTATGACGATTTCTTGCAGATCGACGCCGCAATAAATCTTGGGAATTCCGGCGGTCCGACCTTCGACCTCGACGGTCGGGTGATCGGCATCAATACAGCCATCTATACGCCGAATACCGGCTCGGTTGGTATCGGGTTCGCGGTGCCGGCAAATCTCGCGCAGCCGGTGATCGCACAATTGAAGGCACGGGGAAAGGTCGAGCGCGGCTGGCTCGGCGTGCGGATCCAGGATCTCACCCCCGAACTGGCGTACGGCTTCGGACCGCCGAAGGCCAAAGGCGGGCTTATCGCGGGCGTGACGCCTGACAGTCCCGCTGCACGAGCCGGCTTTGCTCCAGGCGACGTGATCCTCTCGGTAAACGGGCAAGACATTACGAAAAAGCGCGACTTGCTGCTCGCCCTCGCGGCGTTGCCGATCGGTCAAAAGGCCGCGATACGGGTGTGGCGCCGA
>JAFMSA010000912.1 GCA_017353855.1 Alphaproteobacteria bacterium | reverse complement strand
GGCGCTGCCGCATGATCCGAGCACGAGCAGCAACACCCATGCCCGAATCGAAGCTTTCATCAACTGTGACCGGGGCGGATACCCCGGCCTTCAGGTCTGCGCAGGAGCCCCGCCGCAAGGACGGGGACCTCCCGGGCTTGCCCGTAAGGGCCTGGTGAGGCGGAGCTTTCGCACCGGCTCCTCTCGCCAATGTTGCCGGGCTGCGTCTGAGACAAGCCGGTTTCGTGCCCACCCCAAGGGTGGTCTGCAGCCAGTTCTTCAAGAGGTCCGAACTGAGGAGGCGTTCGGAGTCTGGTCTTAAACTTGCCGGTCAACGTCGTCTCCGGTTACCTTTCGACTTAAGCTGGTGAGCGTGGGCTTCCGAGAAAGCCCCCGCGGCTTTAACCGTGAGGTTCCTGCCAGCTTCTCCTCTCCCGATAAGCGTAGCAAACTGTCGTGCTTCGGCGCTGCCGGCGCAACATTGCGCGAGTCCGGCGTCTCGCATGGGCTTCAGAAGGAAAACGCGTAGAGCCGGCCGTCCGCACCGACATAGAGCCGGTCATCGGCCGCAATCAAGTCCTGGAAGTGACGCAGACCCGACATCGCATCACCGGGCCCGCCGCCGGTGAAGAGCGGCTCACCCGTATCGCCCCGGTAGCCGTGCAGCCGCTCGTCGCCTTCGGCACCCACTATCCAGACGATCGGGTTCGAGCGGCCGTCGGTCGTCGTGACGATCGGTGAACCCTCGCCGTTGAAGGCGCCACACCAGGCCGTTGCAAGAGAGGGCGGAGACCCGCCGCGGATCCGCAGGACCGTGAGATTGTTGTCGCGGCGGGGTGCCGGGCAATTGGCGCCTTGCCCCCGGAACGCGACGAAGATCCCGTCGCCTGCCGGAAAGGCCGCCGGCGCGGTGCGGATCGGGTAGCGTGATACCTGAGCGGAAGCGAGGCTGCCGCCGATGCCGCCGAGATGATCGCGATCGAGGAGGTAGGCCCTCGCGTCTTTGCCGAGCGCGAGGACGAGGCGCCTGGGAGCCCCCGCTGGCATATCCAGCGGCAGCGGATTGGTCCCTCCGAGATCGGCGTCACGCGCGTCGAGCGCGCGCCAGTCAGCGGGTGCGAAGAAATTTTGTGGCCGATCATCGCGGCGAAGGTCGGGCATCAACCGCAAGACGGCCTCGCCGTCACTCCAGCCTGAGGCGCCGAGGGTATTGCCGGTGGCGACGAAGAGCGCCTGCCGGTCGCTGCTGGCCCCGCCGGGCGCCCAGATCCCGCCGCCCCGTCCCCGCGTACTCCAGCTGACGACGTCGCGGGGATCCTGCAGACGGACCCCGACGACCCAGCCGCGGTAGTCTCCGCAATCGCCGAAATGCCCGCCAAACGGCACATAAACCCGACCGTCAAGGATTGTCAGCGCGCCGCGCTGGTTTTGAAAGCGCGTGTTGAAGTGCCGGCCGCGGGAGGCGAGCGCTTGAGCAACATCGACCGGCCAGCCGGGCAGCGTCGATCCGTCCCTCAGAGACAGTGCGAAAATGCGATGGCGCGGACCGGGCGGGTCGCCGGTCATCGCATTCAGGTAAATCGCCTGGGTCGCCTCGTCGATCACCGGAGTGCCGGTGATGCCGATCGGGTCGATGTTGCCGCA
>JAFMSA010000911.1 GCA_017353855.1 Alphaproteobacteria bacterium | reverse complement strand
GGTTCGCGGAGAGCTACCGGGTCACGAAAGATCGGGAAGGGAGCCGCTGGGAGCGGGCGTAGCCGTGTCCGACGATCAGCACCGTAGAATGCGAGCGCAGCCGCAAACGAAGAAGGCACCGTAAGCCGAAAGCGTGCAGCCGATATGCGCGAAAGAACCGGGGTATGCTGAGCGTAGCCGCTAATGCATAGCGAACCGTTGCCGTTGAGCGTCCATCGGCCGTCATTAACCCTTCTAACTTGTGGATAAGAGGCGCTTACGGGGTTAACGCCGGCCGGTCGACCGGCTAGGATGGCGGTTTCCACGCGTATGAAGCCTGCCCGACCGTCTATTTCAATCGGGAGATCGAGGAAAGGGGATGCTCGACCTCTAAGAAGACCATTTTTTCGGGGATACCTGTGCTTGGCGGCTCGCTCGAAGACAACGTCCTCTGCGCTCTCGTGTGGTCGGAAACTCTCGCGCCGGAGATCGCGCTCAAGCTGACCCCGGCGGATTTCTCGACCCGTCCCTACCGCCGCGTTGCCGAAGTCGCGATCGCCTTCCTCGGCCGGCACCGCCGACCCGCCCGCGTCCATATCGTCGATCTTCTCGAATCTGATCTCCAGCGCGGCCATGACGGCCGATTGCTGGGCGACATTCTGCGCGACATCGAAGCCCTCGGCCCCAATCTCAACGAAGATTACGTACTCGGCGAGCTGGAGCGTTGGCTCGATATCCGCCGGTTGACCGAAGCGGTCAACAATGCCGGCGACCTCCTCGAGAACGGCAAGTTGGAGGAGGCCCGCGAGGCATTACGGGCCCGCGATCTGCTGCCGCCGGCCGATCCCGGCGTGTTTTTGCGTGACACCGAGCAATGGTTGTCGTTCCTGCGTTCGGAGGAAGACGGCGACGTGTACAGCTCGGGCATCGATATTCTCGACGAGCGCGGCATCCGCCCGGCCCGCGGCGAGCTGTATTGCCTGCTGGCGGCGAGCGGCATGGGCAAAAGCTGGTTTCTGATCAATGCCGGCAAGCACAACATGCTCAACGGCATGCGCGTCCTGCACATCACGCTGGAGAACTCGCTCGACACGACGTTGCAACGCTACACGCAGTGCTTTCTGTCATTGACCCGCGACGAGGCTCCGCGCTCGGTCGACCTCGGCATCTTCAAGCGCACCAGCGACGACGAACACCCCGACCGCCGCAACGGCCGCATCGACCGGCACAGCAATGAGGCGCATGTCGAGCCCGACAACCCGCTGTTCGACTCGCTCTACTCGCTCAGCCGCCGCGAACTCACGGACAGGCTGGAACCGTTCCAAAGACGCGGCGGGCTGCTCGTCAAGTATTTCCCGACCGGATCCCTAACCTTCGCCGGGCTGACTGCGTATCTCGACACGCTCGAGCGCGACGGCTACAAGCCCGATCTGGTGCTGCTCGACTATCTGACGTTGATGCAGCTCAACATCACCGGCGAATACGGCATCCGGTTGTCGATCGGGCAGCTCGCGCGCAATCTGCGCGGGCTTGCCAATATTCGCAATTTCGCGTTGATGACGGTGATGCAGGCGCAGCGCGAGGCGGCCGGGAAACTGAACGTCTATGCGCGGCACATCGCGGAGGACTGGTCGGTCGTCGCGACGTCGG
>JAFMSA010000910.1 GCA_017353855.1 Alphaproteobacteria bacterium | reverse complement strand
GGACAGTGCGGCCGCGGGCCAGCAAACGTGTCGGATCGAGCGTCGGCGGCGGTGAATTCGACTCGTTCATGATTGACGGTATCTCGGTGCAGCCTAGGACGACCGCCTCGCAGCCCTTTTTATCCCTCCGCCGGTGATAGGCTATCGAAGCGGGGTTGAAGATGATGCTGCGGTGGATTTCCTGTTCGGATCATGCACTCGAGCCTGCGCACTGAGAGCCTTGAGGGGTTTTCGCCTTGCGATTGTCCAAGCCGCCACGAACGGAATGTGCGCATTTGGCGGAACCGTGAACACCGCTTCAACGTTCAGCCTACAGCATCAACCGCCCAGCGCAACGGCCCTAGCGAGGTCACGTGCTAGTTTTCTCGACGATCGGAAAGGAAGCACGCCGATCGCTGGCCGCGAGCCTGACGGCGGTGGAGCTGCTCGTGTGCGTTTTCGTCCTTTCATCGGCGGTTGGCGGCGAGAAGGCGAGCGCGGACACCCCGGCACCGCAGGCCACGCCGTTCACCGGCAATCTCGAACTGAAAGCGTGGCTCGATGCACCGGGCAAGCTGGTCATCGCCGGCGAGCCGATGCATCCCTGGCTGCTGCGGCGGTTCTACGTCGCGCACGGGTATGAAACCGTGTGGGACAGCCATCCAGCAGAAGCGAACCGCCTCGGCGAGGCGATCTCGCATGCGGCCGATCACGGTCTCGACCCGCGCTTGTTCCACAGTGCGGCACTCGGCGAGCGTGCTGCGAAATTGTCGCCGGTCGAGAGAGACCTGCTGCTGTCGGACGCATTTCTGTCATATGCCGATGCCCTGTCGCGCGGCGCGATGCCGATCGAGGACCGTGCGGATGACGAGGATCTGGTTCCGGAGCCGGTCGACATTGTCGCGGTGATGGATAAGGCACTGGCCGATCCCGACCCGGCAAGCGTAATCGAGGCGCTTGCCCCCGCCTCTGCCGAGTATCAAGTGATGCGCCAGGCCTATGCGGAATACCGGGACATAGCCGCGGGCAGCCCGACGGCGCGCGACAGAAT
This sequence comes from Alphaproteobacteria bacterium, assembly GCA_017353855.1. GTDB lineage: Bacteria > Pseudomonadota > Alphaproteobacteria > ATCC43930 > CGMCC-115725 > AP-15. The sequence goes on along the minus strand of JAFMSA010000910.1, from coordinate 603 downwards.
AGGGCACGGATGGACGGCAAGGGCCGCGGTCGCCGCGCGGCGCGCGCGCCAGCTCGCGGTCAACCTCGAGCGCCTTCGCTGGTTGCCCCGGCAGATGCCGAAGGACCGGGTCGTCGTGAACACCGCTATTGCGCGGCTTCAGCTCTTTCGCGACGACCGGCCGATATTCACAACGCCTGTCGTCGTGGGAGAGGTCGACAAGCAAACGCCGGACTTCCAATCGACTATCGACAGCGTTTTGTTCAATCCGCCGTGGAATATCCCGCGCTCGATCGCGCGGCAGGAGATACTGCCGAAACTGGCCGGCAATCCGGACTACCTGAGCAGCCATTACATGCGGTTCCGCCGCGGTGGATCGATCCAGCAGGAGGCTGGCCCTCACAGTGCGCTCGGCCGGCTGAAGTTCGAGATGAACGATCGCTATGACGTCTATTTACATGATACCCCGACGAAGTCACTGTTCCGGGCTGTAGATCGAACGAGGAGCCACGGCTGTGTCCGTGTCGAGAATCCCCGCATGCTGGCGATGCTATTGCTTGGTCAGCCGCGTCAGGTGATCGACAGGGGAATCGCTGCGGGGCGGACTGCCCGCCGTCCGCTACC
>JAFMSA010000356.1 GCA_017353855.1 Alphaproteobacteria bacterium | reverse complement strand
TGCCGACTTTTTGATCATTGTTCGCCGGCTTCAGGCTGTCGAGGACGCGGGCAGCGTAGAGGAGTGCTGCACCGCCGCCGGCGACAACACCTTCTTCGACCGCAGCGCGCGTCGCGTGCATTGCGTCGTCGACCCGGTCCTTCTTTTCCTTCACCTCGACCTCGGTGGCCCCGCCGACGCGGATCACCGCGACGCCGCCGGCGAGCTTCGCGAGCCGCTCCTGCAGTTTCTCACGGTCGTAGTCGGAGGTCGTCTCCTCGATCTGCTGGCGGATCTGGTTGCAGCGGCCCTGGATGTCTTCCTTGGCGCCGCCGCCGTCGATGATCGTTGTGTTTTCCTTCTCGACGCGCACCCGCTTTGCCTGGCCCAGCATCTCAAGTGTGACGTTCTCGAGCTTGATGCCGAGGTCTTCGCTGACCACCTGGCCGCTCGTCAGGATCGCGATATCCTCGAGCATGGCCTTGCGGCGGTCGCCGAAGCCCGGCGCTTTGACCGCGGCCACTTTGAGTCCGCCGCGCAGTTTGTTGACGACGAGAGTGGCGAGCGCCTCGCCCTCGACATCTTCGGCAACGATCAGGAGCGGCCTGCCGCTCTGCACGACGGCCTCGAGCACCGGCAGCATTGCCTGCAAGCCGGACAGCTTTTTCTCATGAATGAGGATGTAGGGGTTCTCGAGCTCGGCGATCATCTTCTCCGCATTGGTCACGAAATACGGGGAGAGGTAGCCGCGATCGAACTGCATGCCCTCGACGACGTCGAGTTCGGTCTCGAGGCTCTTTGCCTCTTCGACCGTGATCACGCCCTCATTGCCGACTTTCTGCATCGCCTGAGCGATCATTTCGCCGACTTCGCGCTCGCCGTTGGCCGAGATCGTGCCCACCTGCGCGATCTCCTCGTTGGTCGAGATCTTCTTCGAGTGCTTCTTGATCTCTGCCACGATCGCGTCGACCGCCACGTCGATGCCGCGCTTGAGATCCATCGGGTTCATGCCGGCGGCGACCGCTCTGGCGCCTTCACGCACGATCGCCTGCGCCAGCAACGTCGCGGTGGTTGTGCCGTCGCCCGCCTGATCGCTGGTCTTCGAGGCGACCTCGCGCACCATCTGCGCGCCCATGTTCTCGAATTTGTCGCCGAGCTCGATTTCCTTGGCGACGGTGACGCCGTCCTTGGTGATCCGCGGGGCGCCGAACGACTTGTCGAGAACGACGTTGCGGCCCTTCGGACCCAACGTCACCTTTACCGCATTGGCGAGAATATCGACGCCGCGAAGCATCCGTTCGCGCGCGTCGGCGTGAAATTTTACGTCCTTGGCAGCCATCTGTCCTTTCTCCTTACGCGACTTTCTGGGCAGCGGCGTCGCGCTCGATGATACCCATGATGTCGGACTCTTTCATGATAATGAGCTCTTCGCCCTCGAGCTTGACTTCGGTGCCTGACCATTTGCCGAACAGCACGCGATCGCCGGCCTTGACGTCCATCGGCTGCAGCTTGCCTTCGTCGTCACGCGCGCCCGGCCCGGCCGCGACCACCTCGCCCTCCATCGGCTTTTCCTTCGCCGTATCGGGAATTATGATCCCGCCTAACGTCTTCTCCTCGGACTCGACGCGCCGAATCAGCACGCGGTCGTGCAAGGGACGGAAATTCATTAATACCTCCTGGACCCCACTCTAAAACCGTCGAGTTAGCACTCTCGCCCTGAGAGTGCTGCCGACATAGTTAAGTGGGCTAGGAATGTCAAGAAGGTAGAGGCGACGGACCCGAAGAATACCGAGGTCTCCGCCGCGACGAGGCGAGAGGTTGAAAAGAGGTCAACGCCGGCCGCTGTTTGTGTTTATGATGCGGGGAGCCGTTACTGAAGAGCCGCAGCAATGTCGAAGACCGTGGATTGGGAAATACCGAGCGAAATTCAGCCGAAGGTGGCGGACTGCTCCTTCGATCTGGACGCTGCCTTGAGCTCGGTTCTGGGCCTGCGGGCGACCATCCCGGAGGACGCCTTCACTGCCGGAACGCTTGGCACCGAGCGCGCCGGAAGCGGAGTGCTGATCCGCGGGGACGGTCTTGTCGTGACGATCGGTTATCTGGTCACCGAAGCTGAGACGATCTGGCTCACCACCGCGGCCGGGGGTGCGGTTCCCGGCCATGTCCTCGGTTACGATCAGGAGACCGGCTTCGGCCTGGTTCAGGCGCTCGGGAGATTGAACGTCCCGCCGATCGAGCTGGGCATTGGAATGCGTGTCGGTGCCGGCGACCGAGCGATTATGGCGGCTGAGGGGGGCCGGCGGCACGCGGTCGCGGCGCGGGTCGTAGCCCGCCAGGAATTCGCCGGATATTGGGAGTATGTCGTCGACCACGCGATCTTCACGGCGCCGGCTCATCCCTTCTGGGGCGGTGCGGCGCTGATCGGCGCCGATGGCCGGTTGATCGGGATCGGCTCCCTGCATGTGCAGAATGCCAACGGTGGTCGCGAGCTTCGCCGCGATGTCAATATGGTCGTGCCGATCGAATTGTTGCCGCCGATCCTCGACGACATGTTGACCTTTGGCCGGCCGAATCGTCCGGCCCGCCCGTGGCTCGGTCTCTATGCGACGGAGGTTGAGGATGCGATCGTCATCGCGGGTCTTGCTGAACGCGGGCCGGCGAGCAAGGCCGGATTGCGGCCCGGCGATCGGGTTCTTGCCGTGCGCGACGATCCGGTAGCCAGCCTCGCCGGCTTCTGGCGAAGGGTGTGGGCAGGCGGCCCGGCGGGCAGTGAAGTCGTACTGCAGGTGGCGCGCGACAACGAGACGCTGACGGTGCGCGTCCTGTCCTCCGATCGGGCACGGTTCCTGAAGGCGCCGAAGCTGCACTGATTGACCCCGGCACGACCCGAACCCGGTATGCTTGCGGCGCAGAGGCCCGGACCTCCTGCGCCGGGCTCGGCTCCACGCGGCATGTGTGACGGTTTGCTTGCATAGAAGCGCCCCAGCCTCCGGCAAAGGAGTTATTTTGTCTCCGAGCGGCGACCCGCGGGCGCGCACCCGTACCTTGTCGCGGCATCTGAAGTCTCTCGAGGCCGACGCGATAGGCATCATGCGGGAAGCGGTGGCGGAGTTCCGCAACCCGGTCATGCTCTATTCGATCGGCAAGGATTCGAGCGCCATGCTGCATTTGGCACGCAAGGCGTTCTTCCCGGGCAGATTGCCTTTCCCGCTTCTGCACATCGATACCGGATGGAAGTTCCGAGAAATGATCTCGTTCCGCGACGCGACGGCACAGCGGCTCGGGATCGACCTCCTCGTGCATACCAATGAGGAAGGCCGTGCGCGCGGCATCAACCCGCTCACGTCGGGATCGGCGCTGCATACTGCGGTCATGAAAACCGAAGCGCTCAAGCAGGCACTCGACCACTACAACTTTGATGCGGCACTCGGCGGCGCCAGGCGTGACGAAGAAAAAAGCCGCGCCAAGGAGCGCGTGTTCTCGCTGCGCAGTCCGGATCATGGGTGGAACCCGAAAAACCAGCGGCCCGAGCTCTGGCGCCTTTACAACACACGGCTGCGCGAGCGCGAATCCATGCGCGTCTTTCCGTTATCCAATTGGACCGAAATCGACGTCTGGGAATACATTGCTGCCGAGCGGATTCCCGTTGTCCCGCTGTATTTCGCCAAACCACGGCCGGTCGTCGGACGCAACGGGGTGTGGATTATGGTCGATGACGACCGTCTGCCTCTCGGCCCCGGCGAAGAGCCCGAGATGCGCCGTGTCCGGTTCCGCACCCTCGGATGCTACCCGCTGACCGGGGCGATCGAATCGGCGGCCGCTACACCGGACGATATCGTGGCCGAATTGCATCGGACGCGTCGTTCCGAGCGTCAGGGGCGGCTCATAGACACCGACGAGGACGCCGCGATGGAGCGCAAAAAGCGCGAGGGTTATTTCTGATGGCGGGTCCCGGCGGCAGTCCGGGCAACCGCTGCGACAAAGACCTCCTTCGCTTCCTGACCTGCGGATCGGTTGATGACGGCAAATCGACGCTGATCGGCCGGCTGCTCTATGAGTGCGAGCTCGTCCCCGAGGACCAGCTCGCCGGATTGGAGCGTGAGTCGAGGCGGTTCGGCACCACCGGCGATGACCTCGACTTTTCGTTGTTGCTGGACGGGCTCGAGGATGAGCGGCAGCAGCGGATCACGATCGATGTCGCGTACCGGTATTTCTCGACCCCAGAGCGCGCCTTTGTCGTCGCGGATACGCCGGGCCACGAGCAGTACACCCGCAATATGGCGACCGGAGCGTCCACCTCGGAACTCGCGCTGATTCTCGTCGACGCGCGCAAAGGGGTGTTGTCGCAAACCCGCCGGCACGCTTTCGTCTGCTACTTGCTCGGCATTCGCCACATCGTGCTGGCCGTCAACAAAATGGATCTTGTCGCTTTCGCGCAGAGCCGCTTCGAGGAGATCGCGACGGCCTTTTCGGGCTTTGCGGCCTCCCTCGCCAATATGTCGGTCCGGGCGATCCCGCTCTCGGCGCGGTTCGGAGACAATGTAACTGCGCCGTCGGCCCGGATGTCCTGGTATCAGGGGCCGACCCTCCTCGAGCACCTCTGCTCTATCGATGTCTCGCAGAGTGGCTCTGAACGGCCGTTCCGCTTTCCGGTGCAATGGGTCAACCGCCCCGACGGCGACTTCCGTGGCTTCTCCGGCACTGTGGTGTCCGGCTCGATAGCGCGCGGCGACACGGTGCTGGCTACGGGTTCGGGCCGATCGGCGCGGGTAAGCCGGATTGTCACGTTCGACGGTGCGGTCGACAGCGCGCGCGAGGGCGAGCCGGTTACGCTGACCTTCGACAGCGAGATCGACATCGCGCGTGGCGAACTTCTTGCCGACCCGCGCAACCCGCCGGAATTCGTAGACCAGTTCGCCGCTCACATGATCTGGATGAGTGAGCACCCGCTCGTGCCGGGCCGTTCGTATCTGCTGAAAATCGGGACCCGCACGGTGCCGGCCACGGTCACGATCCTCAAGCACCGCATCGACGTGGACACGCTGGCTCGTCTGGCGGACAAGACGCTCGGCTTGAACCAGATCGGATTCTGCAACTTCTCGACCTCGGTGCCGGTGGCCTTTGACCCCTATTCGGTCAACCGCGATACCGGCGGCTTTATCCTGATCGACCGCTTTACGAACGAGACGGCGGGCGCCGGGATGATCGCCTTCGGTCTGCGCCGGGCGAGCAACATTCACTGGCAG
>JAFMSA010000909.1 GCA_017353855.1 Alphaproteobacteria bacterium | reverse complement strand
GGGTTTGAGCGGGTGGCGGCCAAGCAGCTCCAGCATCGCGTCGAGCGCACGGTGCGTGCAGTAACAGGCCGGGTATTTCTTGATGCCGAGTCGGTATTTGACGATTTTCCACTCCGATCCGAGCATCTGTGCGGGCGTTTCGCGATCGACCTCGCCCGCGGGCGACACGGCGCTCAGGAACCCCTGTGGATGTTCGAGGGCGTCCGGCGAGGCGGTGAAACCGACCTCGGCGAGGCGCGCCGCGAGTAGCCCGGAATGGGCCGAGCGGCCGGCGTGGAATGGCTTCGTCATCGTCCCGAAATTGGCCATGACGCCACTGCCCTGCGAGGCTGCGATCGCCAGTGCACGGGCTGTCCGCTCTGCATCGAGGCGGCGCAGCGACGCGCAGGCGGCCGCCGCGCCGATCGGACCGAAGATGCCGGTCGGATGCCACCCTTTGCGGTGGTGGTGGCCGGGATCGCGCCAGGCGAGCTCGGCCCAGGTCTCGTATCCCGCCACATAGGCGGCGAGCATGTGCCGCCCCGAGGCGCCGAGCGCCTCGGCCTCGGCGAGGATCGCCGGAACCAATACCGTGCTAGGATGTCCGCGCAGGGATGCAACATCGTCGTAATCGAGTGCGTGGCCGGCGGTGCCGTTGATCCACGCCGCTTCCGGCGCCGGGGCTCGCTCGCCGCTGAAGTAAAGGCTGGCCTCGGCGCCCACCGGACCCAGCGCCTTGCGCAGCAGCTGCGGCGCCGGGTCATGGGCTCCGGCGATCATAGTCGCGATGCAATCGACAAACCCGGTGCGCGCGACCTCGACGGCTTCCAAGGGCAACCGCTCAAACGACACATCCGCGACAAACCGGCCGAGTTCATAAGTGAGCGACATCAGCGTTCTCCCGCTTGCGGTTGCTAAATGATATCTCGACCTGATGGGCATGTCATTGCGAGGGCTCCCGGACGGCTGCCTTGCGGGCGTTTCGAGGGATAAAGCAGTCTCGACGGAATTGCGCTGCTAGCCCGAGATGGCTTCGCACCTCTCGCAATGGCGGATTTCTCCGATGCGGGCGCTTGTTACACGTCCTCGCGAAGAAGCGGAGATCCTCGCCGCGGCGCTCGGGGCGGCTCCCATCCTTGAGCCAGCGCAAAACTCCACCAGTCAATTCCGCTTGTCCGCACGCGCGCCGGTTAGGGTACCCCGCCGTGGCATTGGCCCCGGTGGGGGCTGCCGACGACGGTGATCCCGGAAAGAAAGACCACTGTGAGCAGGTCCCCGGAGGGCATCGGACTAAGCGCGAGAAAGGCGATAAACACGATACTCACCACATAATCCAAAGCGAGCGCCTGTCCCGGACGCGCCGGATCATGGGGGCCGCCGCCCGGCCGGGTGCTCAATTCGGGGCAACCCCGTCGATGGTCTACGTGTGAGGCGGCTTTATCGACGGTTTATCGCGCAACCCGGCCCCGAAGAGCATCTTTTTTTGCCGGGAGAAGATGGCGAACTGCCGTTTTATCAATTTAACGTTTCGGGAACCGAGAAGCGCCGAAGGACGAAACCGGTCTCGCGGTAACGGGAAGGCCGGCTTGGGAGGAAGAGTTATGAGTGTCGACATCTCCGACCGGCAGATCAGGGTGGCTCGCCGCCGGGCCATCG
>JAFMSA010000908.1 GCA_017353855.1 Alphaproteobacteria bacterium | reverse complement strand
GGTCGACGCGGCCGCGGCCGAAATGGGGATCGATCGCGTCGAGCTGCGCCGCCGCAACCACATCTCGCCGGCGGCGATGCCGTACAAGGCGCCGAACGGCACGACCTACGACAGCGGGGATTTCACGAACCTTCTGAACAAGGCATTGGCGCTCGCCGATTGGGACGGCTTTGCCGCACGCCGGGCGGAAAGCCGCGCGCGCGGCCGGTTGCGCGGGCGCGGCATCAGCGACTATCTCGAGCTGACCGGCCCGCCCGGACGCGAGATGGGCGGGATCCGGTTCGAGCCGGACGGAGGGGTCACGATCATCACCGGCACGCTCGACTATGGCCAAGGACATGCCACGCCGTTCGCACAGGTTCTTTCGGCGAGGCTCGGCATCCCGTTCGAGCGGATCCGCCTGTTGCAGGGGGACAGCGACGAATTGATCGCCGGCGGCGGCACCGGCGGCTCGAAATCGATGATGACGAGCGGCACGGCGATCGTGGCCGCCAGCGACAAGGTCATCGAAACCGGCAAGCAAATAGCAGCGCACGTATTGGAAGCGGCGCCCGCGGATATCGAGTTCCGCGCCGGCCGGTATGTCATTGCCGGCACCGATCGCGCGATCGGCATCATGGAAGTGGCCGAGAAGATCCGCACGGGCCCGAAGCTGCCGCCCGAAATACCGCAGAGTCTCGATGTGGCACTCGTCGCCGACGGTCCCCCCTCCGCATTTCCGAACGGCTGCCACATCGCCGAGGTCGAGGTCGACCCCGAGACCGGCGTCGTCGAGGTGGTTCGTTACTCGTTCGTCAATGATTTCGGCACGGTGATCAATCCGCTGCTCGTCAACGGGCAGGCGCACGGCGGCATCGCGCAGGGTATCGGCCAGGCGCTGCTGGAGCACACGATTTACGACGAGCAAGGCCAGTTGCTGACCGGTTCCTACATGGATTACGCATTGCCGCGCGCAGAAGACGCTCCGCGGTTTACGCATGATTTCCATCCGGTGCCGGCCAAAACCAATGTCCTGGGCGCGAAGGGCTGCGGCGAAGCCGGCTGCGCCGGCGCGCTTCCCTCGGTCATGAACGCCCTGGTCGACGCGCTGTCGGAATTCGGCATCCGCCACATCGACATGCCCGCGACCCCGGAGCGTGTCTGGCGGGCCATCGCACAAGCCCGGGCACACTGAAGAGGCCCGGTCCATGGAATTCGGTGCGTCGATTTTCTTTACCGATTACTCGATCCCGCCGACCGAGCTCGCCGTGGCGCTCGAGGAGCGCGCCTTCGACTCGCTGTGGGCTCCCGAGCACTCCCACATTCCGGTTCCTCGCCGCACGCCGATGCCGGGAGGCGGCGAGCTGCCGAAGCGCTACTACGACGTCATGGACCCGTTCGTCACGCTAAGTGCGGCGGCGGCTGTCACAAGGCGCCTCAAACTCGGCACCGGCGTGTGCCTGATCATCCAGCGCGACACGATCCAGACGGCAAAGCTCGTCGCTTCGATCGACCAGGTCTCGCAGGGCCGCTTCCTCTTCGGCATCGGCGGTGGCTGGAATGCGGAGGAGATCGAAAACCACGGCACCCACTTCGCAACGCGCTTCAAAAAAATGCGCGAACAGATCGAGGCGATGAAGCAGATCTGGACGCAGGACA
>JAFMSA010000355.1 GCA_017353855.1 Alphaproteobacteria bacterium | reverse complement strand
CCGATGCCCATTCCATGAAGCGCACTGCGTCGTCGAAACGCGGATCGCTGGCGCGGAGGATTTCAGGCCGCAGTTGCGTGTCGATGAGCGCCGGCAGGAATGACGTGCGGATGTCCCCCTTGGAGATGACGGCTTTGGCAACGAGGCTGCGCTTGCCATCAACGCCATAGGGCATGCGGGGATAAGCGGGACCCAGTGGCACTCCGTAATTGCGCTCGAACTCTTCCGCCCCGCCGGTCACGTTGGGGCACGTTGGGGTCCGAGGTCATGATGAAATTGCTGAGGCTGCAAAAGCAGGTCTTGCCGTCGAGGACTTCGATGGCTTTGGGCACATGCACATGGTGTCCGAGGATCAGATCGGCGCCGTCATCAAACGCGGCTTGCGCCACGGTGCGCTGGTAATCGGCGATGACCCGCGGCACGAAATGCACACCCCAGCGCAACGACAGGACGACCGCGTCGGGCCGTTCCTTGGCCGCGTGCACATCGCTGATCAGATTGGCCAGATCCTGCTCGTCCGGCGTGGTTACGACCCGCGGTGGCACCCCAGGCTAATAGTCGACGGCCTAAAAGCGCGCCGTCGCGCGCATCGGCGCCACGCCCGGCGTGTCGGGGCCGGCCGCATAGCCCTCATGTAGCACCGAGCAATAGGCAAGCATCGCCACGCGCAGCCCTTTGGCTTCGGTGACCGCAGGCTGCCGCGCCTCGGTGAGGTTGCGCCCGGCGCCGATGGTCTGGATGCCCTTGCCGCGCAATAGCTCGACGGTATCGAGCAGCGGCTCCGCTCCCCAGTCTATCCGCGTGATTGCCCGCGAGAGAGACGATATTGAAACCGCAATCGGTGATCAGCGAAGCCATGCGTGGCGACAGCCGCCCGTGGCCTCCGCCATGCGGCTGCAGTGTCCCGCGTTCGGAATAGACTCGCTCGACCTGGGCGAAGCGGATATCGGCCTCGGCGAGAGTCCCCCGCACCAGCTCGCTATACGGCGCCATCGGCTCATGGATCGGGCCGACATCGCCGCAGCCCAGCAGCACGGCTACTTCGCTCAATTTCTGTTCTCCTTTTGGGCCGTCAGCAATGACCGGCCGGATAGCCACTCAAATTCCGCATAAGCGAGCGATCAGTTCACCCCGTAAAAGGCCAAGGCACCTCCCGCCAGCACGCCGCGCTGAGTCTCGGGCGAGGTGTTCTTGATTCGCTCACGCACCATGTCGGGCGCACCGGGGAAGAAGCCGTCCGCGTGCGGATAGTCGGTCGCCCACATGATCTTGTCGGGGCCAATATAATCGGCGAGCACCCCCAAGGACCCTTCAACGGGCTCGAAGGAAATCCAGCAATTGCGCTGGAAGAGTTCGCTCGGGCGCGTCTTCAAACCCGAGTCGTTGAAGCCCTGGTCGTCGAAGTGACGATCCATGCGGTCGAGCCAGGGCGCCACCCAGCCGCCACCTGATTCCATAAAGCCGACGCGGACCTTTGGGTGCTTTTCGCAGACGCCGCCCCAGATGATCGCGAGGCACGCCAGCATCATCTCCATTGTGTGCGTGATGATGTGTTGCCCGCCTCGAGTCGGGAAACGGTCCATACCTACCTGCGGCATGCCCGCCGAAGCGCCCTCGTGAAACGCAACCGACATATCGAGCTCCTCGGCGGCGGCCCAGAAAGGCTCGTACATCGGATGGTTGATCGTCTTATTGTCATGATAGGGGTTGGGTCGGATGAAGACGGCATGAAAGCCGAGCTCCTTGCGGGCGAAGCGCATCTCGGCGACGGCGCGATCGACGTCCTGCATCGGCAGCATCGCGATGCCGAACAGCCGATCAGGGTAAGGGCTGCAGTAATCGGCGAGCCAGCGGTTGTAGGCGCGGCACACTGCGGCGGCGAGCGGCGGGTCATGGATCGCGCCGGAGAAGAGGCCGATGCTGGGATAAAGAAAGGCGGCGTCGATACCGTCGGCGTCCATGTCGGGGATGCGCGCGTGCGGATCGAAACCGCCGGGCTTACCGTCTTTGTAGGCCATCGCGTCGGGCTCGATCAGGCCCTGGCGCGCGCCTACCGCGCCGACCCGGCCGATGCTGAGCCGCGCGTCGCTCGTGTGCTCCTCGATGATCAGCCGCTCCTTGCCGGTTGCGTTGTCCTTGACGATGCGCGGGGCGCGGTCGCGAAAGGCCGGATCCATGTAGCGGGCCCACAGATCAAGTGGTTCGAGGATGTGACCGTCGGCATCGACAACGTTGTAGGCGCGAGCCATGGGAGCCTCCGACAACGAATGGTGGAACGACTGGACAGGGCAAGCTAGGCCAGCGCGAGTGTGCGGTAGCCCTCCGCGGCGATTGCGTCGCAGTGCTTGCGATAGGCGGGATGTCCGCCGCTGTAGCGCATGATCCGCGGCCGCTGCTTCCCCTCGACATTGCGGTTGACGCCCGTCATCCACGAGCCGATCTCGTTCATCAGCTGTCCCTCGCCGAGCGCCAGGACATGATCGGTCCACTCGCCGACGCCGTCCGCGGTGGCCTCGATCCGGGTCAGGCCGCGCTCGATCGCAAAGCGGATCACACCGGTGACCCATTCGACGCTGTATTCCGCGGTGCGCGTGTAATTGCCAAGCCCGGCATGCGGTCCCATCGCCATCAACAGATTGGGAAAGCCCTCGATGAAGACGCCGAGATAAGTCTGCGGCCCGTCCCGCCACACGTCCTTCAGCCGAAGGCCGTCCGTGCCGGTGATGTCGATCCGGTCGAAGGCGCCAGTGATCGCGTCGAACCCGGTCGCATAGATGATGATGTCGAATTCATACGCCCGCTCGCCGGTCTCGATGCCGGTGGCGGTGACGCGCTCGATCGGCGTCTCGTTGATGTCGACCAGCTCGACATTGGGCTGGTTGTAGACCTCGTAATAGCCGGTTTCGAGCGGCACGCGGCGGGTGCCGAGACCATGGTTTTTCGGGATCAGCTTTTCGGCCACGGCCGGGTTCTTGACGCGCTGGCGGATCTTTTTGGCGATGAACTCCGAGGCGAGCTTGTTGGCCTCGCGGTCGGTCAACGTGTCGCTGAATTGCCCCATCCAGACGCCGAAGCCGGGAGAATCGTAAAGCTTTTCCCAGAATGCCTCCCGGTCCTCGGGGGATACTTCCAATGTCTTGCGCGGGTCCGGCGCGTGGATGTAGCAGCCGGGCGAGGTGCGGCAGAGCGCGAAAATCTCGTCATAGCGCGAGCGGATATCGCGCATCTCCTCCTTGGAGATCTTGCCGTTGTGAAGCGGCGCGCACCAGTTCGGCGTGCGCTGGAAGACCGTCAGCTGGCCGACGGTCTTGGCGATTTCCTGAATGGTCTGCACAGCGGTGGCGCCGGTGCCGATGATGCCGACTCGCTTGCCTGTGAAATCAACGCCTTCCTTGGGCCACGCATGCGTGTGGCAGGAAATCCCCTTGAACGTATCGATCCCGGTGATGTTCGGCATGGTTGGCGCTGAGAGAATACCAATCGCCGTGACGAGGAACCGCCCCGAATAGCGGCGCCCATCCTCGAGCGCGATCTCCCAGCTGCGGCTTTTGTCGTTAAAACGGGCCGACGCGACCCGGCTGTTCAACTGAAGATCGCGGCGCAGGTCAAACTTATCGGCGACGAAGTTCAGATACCGTTCGGTCTCGGGCTGCGGGGCGAAATGCTCCTGCCAGTCCCATTCGTCGAGCAGCTCCTTGGAGAAGGAATAACCGTAGGTCCAGCTTTCGGAATCGAAGCGCGCGCCCGGATAGCGGTTCCAGTACCATGTGCCGCCAACATTACTTCCGGCCTCGAACGCCCGCACGCGAAGCCCGAGCTCGCGCAGCTTGTAAAGCTGGTAGAGCCCTGCGACACCGGCACCAATAACAATGGCATCGAAATTCGAGGTTTGCGCGGCTTTGGCACCCACTGTTTTCGCCGCTTCCCGACCCATGACCATATCTCCTACTTACGCTCTGCGAGCTTATCATTCTGCACCCGGTAGCGCAGCCAGACCGCGCCGCATTCCAGCACTTCGCTGCTTGCAAGCGTTACCGATCGCAGCGAGACGCCGACTTCATCCTCGCCAGAATCGAAGCTGCTTGATGAGCCCTTCGTCCCATCAATGGCAGGAAAGATGGCAAGGCTGATTTCATCGACCAGCCCGGCGCGAAGAAAGGCGCCGTTGGTGATGCCGCCCCCATTTACCTCAAGGCGTTTAATGCCCAATTCCCGATTAAGGATATCGAGCATAAGTGCTAAATCGAGTTCGCGTTTGCCGGCAAAAAGGTAAGAAACCAGATCCTCTCGGAGGCCCGCCAGATGGGCGTCGCTGACCTGCTCGGTCAGGACGGCCACAATTGGATCGCCGCCGATATCGGCGCGTCCCCAGATTATTTTGCCGCACGGATCGAGCACAACCCCGTAGGCGGCAGCACCGCGCCGGGCGAACCAGTGCTCTCTCGGGTAATGTTGGTTGTAGCGGGTTGGGTACGCGTCCCGTTTGGCGTATCCCTGACCGCTGACGCGCCCAATAAGCCAAGCATCGACGCCCAACCGGTCATGCAGGGATTCAAACTGGCGTCGCCGCTCGGCGTCTTCCGGACGCCAGCGACTTGTCAATGTCCGGCCGTCGATGCTCGCCACCATATGGCAGATGATGTAAGGCTTCATGGCGTTACCGCGGTGCGCGAACGGCATCAATGCACCGCCCAGCAGCTTTATTTTGAGCGATCCGTGTCCTAGTCCAGCGGCTGAAGCCGCGAAGGACTAGATGGGTTCGATGGCATGAACTCATGCGAATAATTCATCACTGCGTCGGCGGCCTAGGCCGTAGGATCATCAGCCGCTCGCGACCGATGACAAGTTGCCGAAAGGCATGTTACGAGCCGTTCCGGAGCGGGTCGTGGCCGGGTTTCTTGAATAGTTTGTCGGGCTTCCCCAGTTCCCCGGACGTGCTTCGGCGCGCTGATCCGGCGAGGCACGCCGGCCTCTTGCGGCACTCCCGTCGCTGCGCCCCTATATTTGTCCCATTCTGAGCCAAATATTGGGGCGACAGTGCTCAAGGGCAGTATCATCGACGAGACCGTAGGGGAGAGCGGGCTTATCGCCGCCGAGCGGCTGAGCGGTATCCTTCATATCACGCGGGCAGAACTCGCTTCTGCGCTCGGTCTCTCCCGAGACGCGGTTGCCAAGACCGCCAGATCGCAGTCGCCAGCGACACAGGCCCGGATGCGTGACATGGTCGAGATCCTCACCC
>JAFMSA010000354.1 GCA_017353855.1 Alphaproteobacteria bacterium | reverse complement strand
ACCGGTGGGTCCGGTGCCGTAATGCCTGCCCTGAGGTCGCCCGGGCGATGGATTACACCGCCGACGCTCGCACGGTGGCCGGCGCGGCCGGCGTCGCGAGTGCCTCGTCGATCTCGTCGAAGGTGCGGCCTTTGGGTTCGTAGCCGAACACCCAGAAGCCGATCAGCCCGAGGGCGTACCACGAGGCGAAATATATGAAGGCGGGGCCGAGCATGGCGAGATTGGGCGCCGCTGGCTTGATGACGTCGCCGGCACCCATGATCAATGACAGGCCCAAGGGGCCGATGAACTTGCCGAGATTGCCCGTACCATAGCTGATCCCCATCCCGCTGGCACGCAGACGCGCCGGCCAGATTTCGGCCATATAAGGCCCGACGACCGAGTAATTCGCGCTGCCGAAGAACGTCTGCACGATGAACAGGACGTAGAACAGCGACCAACCTCCGATATAGACGTCGTGGAGGTATCCCTGCCCGATCATGCCGACGCCACCGCATACCATGCACAGCGTCGCCGAGCCGCGACGGCCGAGCGGCTCGACCAGTGCGGTGATGAAGAAGCGCCCGAGAACCGCCGATACACTGACCCAGATCATCAGGTAAGCGGCGTCGGCTGGCGACACCCTCATCACGAGCACGAGCAGGGTTGCGCCCCACAGGCCGAGCGAGGCGCCTCCGGTCTGCGTCAGGCCGGTGAGCATGCCTGAAGCCACGAGCCGCGGATATTTGAACAGCTCCCGCCAACGGGTCTTCTCAACCCCAGGCAAAGCTGTCGGCAGCTGGATCTCGTTGGGGCTGATCATCAAAGCCCACGCGAGCGACCTGCGCGCCTCTTCCATCCGGCCCTTTCCAATCAGCCACCGCGGCGATTCCGGGACCCAGTAGCGGATCATGAACACCAGCACCAGCGGCACCAGACCAACCAGGAAAAGCCCGCGCCAGCCAACGATCGGCAATAGTTGCCAACCGACAAATCCTGCCAGCAAGCTACCTGCCGGCAGCATCGTCGTGACTAGCGCGCTAACCCAGCCGCGCTTGTACGCGGGGATGAATTCCTGCACCAGCGGCAGGTCGATGGTGTAGATCCCGGCGTTGCCGACGCCGACAAAGACACGGCAGATTACCAGGAACAACCACCCTGGGACGATTCCATCAGGTCCCGGCGTGAACACCATGAGGCCGGTGGCGAGGGAGATAACGATCGACGACCAGATGAACAGCGTCCGCCGGCCGATCCGATCGCCGAGCCAGCCGCAGAGCCAGGCCCCGGGCGGTGCGCCGATGCCCGACGCCATCAGGATCGCGCCGCCCTGCAAATAGGTCAGCGACCACTCCTTTGTGAGCGCAGCGGTAACGTACCCGATCAGAAAGAGATCGAAGAAATCCAGCAGATCGGCAACGTTGGCCGTGCAAATGAGTTTCCACTGGTTGCTGGTCAGCCGTTTTTGTTGTTCCAGGCGCTCGATCATATTTCGTTACCTCCATGACTGCGCCGATTGCTTCGGCTACAGCGAATCGCGGGACGGGGCATGCCCGGAAAGCGCCGCCTTGTCACGGCGCACGCCAAATACGGACCTATGCTGTCAGTGGGACCCGTACTGCCGGGCTCACACGGCGACTGCGACGCCGGATCGCGATCAGAGCGCCGAGACTGAGCAGGGCTGTGACAATCAGATAATAGCTCGGCGACAGCGGATCGCCCGTCTGCGCGATCAGCCAGGTAGCGATCAACGGCGCAAGGCCGCCAAAGATCGATACGGCGGTGCTGAAACTTAGCGACACGCCGATCGCCCGAGTGTCGACCGGAAACTGCTCCGATAACAGTGAGGGCAAGACGCCGCTATAGCCGGCCTTGACCAGCTGGAGCCAGCCGACGGCGATGATGCAGGCTGCGAGCGAGGGCCAGGCGGCCATCAGGTAGAATGCCGGGTAGGAGGTCAGCACGAACAACCAGCAGGCGACCACCATGATTAGCGGGCGCTGCGCCATTTTGTCGGACCATTGGCCGGCGAGCGGGCAGCCGATCGCCAGGATCAGACCGCCGATCAGGGTCGCTGTGAACCCCGTCGACGCCGGCAAGTGCAGCGTCTTCTCGCCGTAGGTCGGGACGTAGGCCAGGATGTAGAACGAGCTGTTGGAAATGATCGATATGCCGAGCGCCAGCAAGACCGGCAGCGGATGCCGGCGCAACAAATCGCTGATGGGGATCGTGGGGGGCAGCTCAGCTTCGACGAATTCCGGCGTTTCGACGACTTTCGCACGGATGTAGAGCCCGGCCGGACCGACCAGCATCCCGAAGAAGTAGGGGATCCGCCATCCCCAATCCACCAACTGTTGGTGGGTCAACACAGTCGTCAGGGTCACGCCGAACAGCGAGGCGAGGACTGTGATCATGCCGCCGGTAGCAAATTGCCAGCTTGCGGCGAAGCCGCGTCGTCCGCCGCCATGCTCGGCCAGAAAGCTCACCGCGCTGCCGAACTCGCCGCCCACTGAAAACCCCTGCAACAGCCGCGACAGCGTAATGAGGATCGGCGCAGCGATGCCAATCGTTGCGTAGCCCGGTGTCACCGCCATCAGCGTCGTGCCGATCATCATCAGCGCAATCGAGAGCAAGAGGCCCGCCTTGCGGCCCGCCCGGTCGGTATAGCTGCCGACGACGATTGCGCCCAATGGCCGTACCAGATAAGCAAGGCCGAATGCGCCAAAGGTGATCAACAGCGACACTGTGGCATTGCCGGTCGGGAAGAACACTTGCGCGATCGTCACGGCAAAGAAGCCATAGACGACGAAGTCGAACCATTCCAGTACATTGCCGATCGTTGCTGCGACGATCATGCGATGCATTGAGGGCGGCTTTGACGGCGCTTCATCGTGCTGTGTCATTCTACGTTCCTCCCAGGCATTTTGTGCGCCAACTGTTCTAGCGATCGAACCATTAGTGACGGCGTTGGGGGCTCAGCGCCCATCACGGAATATGGCGCTCGTCGGGCGTGCCTGGCGGGCCGGATGAACACCCTTCCGGCTACAGCGCCCGCGCCCTCGCGGTGGAAGTGGACGGCAGCGCAGCCGGAGCACCATCGAGGCTCCTGCTAATCTCCTCGATTGAACGCCCCTTGGTCTCAAAGCCGAGCAGCAGGAATATCAGCCCAGCCTGACCATACCAGAAGGCGAGAAACAGGAATGCGGGGAACAGCGCGTCGAGCGTCGCTTTCGGGCTAACCAGATCGGACGAGCCGGCGATTATTGCGAGCCCTAGCGGGCCGATAATCTTACCGAGATTCCCGACGCCGTAGCTGAAACCCATACCGCTTGCACGCAACCGGTTCGGCCAGACTTCCGCGATGTAGGGGCCGATAATTGCATAGCTGGCGTCACCGAAGAACCGCTGGATCATTACCAGCACGAAAAACACCGACACCGTACCGATATAGACGTCGTGCCAGTAGCCGGCCAGCGCCATCGCGAGCGCGCCACCCATGCCAATCAGGAAACCGGAGTAGCGACGCCCCAGCGCGTCTGACATCCACGAGGCGACGAGGCGCCCGACGATGCCGAGAACACCGACCCAGATCATCAGATACGAGGCTTCGGCAGGGGTGATCTTAAGCACCATGACAAACAGCGCCGTGATCCACATCAGGATGCCGACACCGCCGGTCTGGCTCAGCGCGATCATGCAGGCGGCCACCATGCTGCGCGGGTAGCCGAAGAGTTCGCGCCAGCGCGTCCTTTCCTCATCGACGGTTATAGTCGGCAATTGGATGTGGCTTGGGTCGCACTGCAAGGCCCAGGCGAGCGACTTGCGTGCCTCATCGTAGCGGCCCATACGCATCAGGAAGCGCGGCGATTCCGGCACCCAATAGCGGATCAGGAGAATCAGCACTGCCGGAGTGAGCCCAACGAGGAACAAGCCGCGCCAGCCGATCGATGGGGCCAGGAAAGCGCCTGAGACCGCGCCGAGAATGTTGCCCGCCGGCAGCAGCGTTGTCGTCAACCCGGCCACCCAGCCGCGCTTGTAAGTCGGTACGAATTCCTGCACCAGCGGGATGTCGACTGCGATCATGCCGGCATTGCCGAAACCGACAAAGAACCGGAAAAACGCCAGGAAGGCCCAACCCGGAATCAGCCAGTGCTGGTCCGGCGTGAAGTACATGATGCCCGTGGCGACCGCGACGTTGAGCGCGGTCAGCATGAATACCGTGCGGCGGCCGATGCGGTCACCCATCCAACCCCAAAAAAAGGCGCCGGGCACCGCGCCGAGGCCGGCAGAGATCAGGATGATCGCCGATTGGCCGTAGGTGATGTGCCATTCCTTGAGGATGAAGGCCAGCACGTACCCGATCAGAAAGAAGTCGAAAAAATCGAGCATGTCGCCGAGATTGGTGGTCAGGATGATCCGCCACTGATTGGCAGTCAGCCTCTTCTGCTGCTCCAGGCGCTCCAGCATGAGTTTTTCCTCTCCGCAGCGCGGTCCAGCCAGATGACGGAGCCACCAGATCAGCCAAGCCACATGTGCGAGCGCGCGGCGGCGGGCGAATGACCGGCTCGCGTGCTGGGGCCTATAGCGTTAAGCTGCTGGGCGGTGCCACCTAGCGTGGCCGACGGGTCCTCCTGTTCCGATGGGAGCGGTTTGTTCTCGCGCTCCCTTGCTTGCTGACGGCCTTGGTCTAACCGCCATTCTTCTTTTTTAATGTAGGATAATAATGTGAGTCAATAATGTGCCTAAGCTGCGCTGGCAACCGAGGCCCCGGCAACGCCGTTCAGCGAACCAAATCGGCGCGACAGCCCGTGGGCCAACTTCTTTGTAACCGAGCCGGTCTGAAACCTCAGTTTTGTGATACCGATGCTGATCGGCGCGATGCTCGGTCGGTCTCCTTGGTGCTCGGACCCGACCTAGCCATCGCCTGGCCCATCGAGAAGGGCGAAATCAACGGCGGCGGTTACCTGCCGCGGCCAGCCAATTTCTGCGAACGCAGCCTGGACCTCTAACAGAAACAGCGGTTCCGGCATGGCCGAACGGCCGGTGTGGGCTTCGGAAAGCGGTCCGTTGCTGGTGATGATGACGAAGAAGGTGAGGTGATGTCTTCAATTTTGATGGGTTGCTTGCGGTAGCAGAGCGTCGCCCATCCGGAAATGTCGTAAATATGCGCGCTCGAAATCGGCTAATGCCGACAGAGCGTCGAAATTCTTTATTTCAACGCGGTGGCCTTCCATCACAACAAGTCCTTCGTTGCGAAGCT
>JAFMSA010000907.1 GCA_017353855.1 Alphaproteobacteria bacterium | reverse complement strand
CGCGACTCGACGCGCGGCTCGCCGGTCACCCGCTCGCCGCTGCGTGGCTGTGGCGCATCCGGCTCGAAGCGGTGCGCCGGCACGCCGCCTCAGACGGGCTTGAGATCGACCCGTGGCATCTTGCCGCGATCATCGAAGGGGTGCGGTTTCGCATGGACCGGGGTCCGGCGATGATCGACCGCGGGGCGATTTTCGCGGCTGCCCGTCATGCGTTCGGGCTGTGGCGCTGGTTCGCCCGGCCCGATGACGCGCAGTCGGACGCGATCGCCAGCGCCGCCGCGGCGCTGTCCGCGCACGAGCCGGACTCCCCATTACTGGGCGCGGCGCTCGGCGTCCGTGCCTGGCTCGACGGCGACGGTGACCGCCCGTCGCTGCGCGCAGCACTCGCCGGCTACTGGCACCGCCGCGGGCTGCTGCCTGTCGCCTGCCCGCTATTGACCGGCGCTGCGGCGCTGAGCAGCGAGGCGCCGCAGGAGGCCGAGCCATGGACCATCTCCTTTCTGACGGCTCTTGCCGAGGAGGCGGAATCCGGCACCGAGTTGTTGCGCCTCTTGGAGAGGGAGTGGTTCGCGGCGCGCACCGCGGTCCGCGACCGGCGGCGCGATTCGCGCGCCGCCGCAGCCGTCGACATAATGGCGGCGGCGCCCGTCATCTCCGCCACTTCGCTTGCCGGCAGCCTTGGCGTCGCGATCAAAAACGCTGCTGCACTGCTGGACATGTTCATCGCACGCGATATCGCGATCGAGGTGACGCACCGCTCAAAACGCCGACTCTATGGTTTGAAACACCTCGCGCCCTGGCGCGAGGAAATCGCCCCGCCGCGCCGGCCGATGCCGGGACGCGGCCGCGGTCGGCCGCCGCGCAGGCCGGTGACTGTTCACAATCCGGCTCCGCCTCCTGCAAACAGTTTGACGCTCACGCCACTCGAACGGCAGGAGTTCGATTTTGCCGATCTCGACAAGTTGATGCGGCAAACCGATCAGGCGATCAGCCGCGCAATAGCGGTGCTCGATCAATTCGCCGCGGCAGCACCTACGCGCGACGCCACACCCTGACGCGATGGCCAGGGCAGCGCAAAAAGCGAGCCTTTCACGCAAGCACTCGTCGGTGAGATGTCAGGCCCGGCGATGAGCACATCGGCTGGGTTGCGAATAGCTTGCCCCCGCGGATTGCCAGTCCCTGACCCGGCTCTTCGACCCTAGCGAATATCGCTGCAATCCCGGCCCGTCGCCATGGGAGATGTGCGAGAACATCGCTGAGCTGAGGCCGGGCCAATCGCCCGGCACGGTCGAAGGAACAGGTCCCCACCCCGCTCCGGATGCACGATGCCGAATCGCATCGGGCGGGCTTATGTGCGTCCAATTGAAAACCCCGGAGGGGGAACACCGGGGTTTTCGCGAGAGACGATCTAATGTGTGGGGGATTCGATCGCCTCACCCGTATAAAAGCGCATTGTTAGACGAACGTCTAGGTTGAATAACGTACCTCAACCGAAATGGCTGCTTAACCTGCTTAACCCGCGACGATCGGCCCGATCCGCGACGAATCGAGGTGCTCGACGGTATCGGTCAGCGGCCACAGCCCCGTCGGATTTGAACTCATCGAACTGGTGATCGACCGTGCCGGCATGATCCCGGGACAA
>JAFMSA010000353.1 GCA_017353855.1 Alphaproteobacteria bacterium | reverse complement strand
AGCGCGATAAGCTTGCAGCGCCTCCAGCAACTGCGGCGGTGAAAATGCCGCCATGATCGGCCTTGTGATGTTATCACTTACCGCTCTGGGGCCTGCAGGCGACTTCGTTCTTCTGAAGTCACCTTACTCCACGGCTGTATCTCTGCGATGCTGCTTGGAGGAGTTGGAGGGAGATTCTCAACGGATATTGATCGCAAGACGCCTTCCACCCCGTGCAGAGCGAACCACGTCAGACGTGGCCGCGCGCTTTTTTCCAGGCTTCGAAATCGCGCTTTGCGTCATCGTTGGCACCAGGGAACAGGCCGATGAGCGGGCGCCCCTTCGCGACTTCCTCCTCGCAGAACTCGTCATAGAGGGTGGTTGCCAGCGCCTCCTCAGCGACCGCATCGACGATTTCCGGCGGGATCACGACGACGCCGTCGGCGTCGCCGACAATCGCGTCCTCGGGATAGACTGCGACGCCGCCGCAGGCGATCGGCAGACCGACATCGACCGGCTGGTGAACGATGCCGGATGGCGGCGACGACGGCCGGCGGTGATAAGCGGCGAGGCCGGTCCTGGCGACGCCTTCGCTGTCGCGCAAGCCGCCATCGGTGACGATGCCGGCGCACCCGCGCGCCGCGAGCCGCCCGCAATAGATGTCGCCGGCCGAGGCGGCGCGCGCATCGCCACGCGAGTCGACGACCAGCACGTGGCCGGGCGGGCACCCTTCCATCGCCTGCTGCTGGATCGGGCCGGCGGCCGGAGCGCGCGCCTTGTCCTCACGCGCCGGTATGAAGCGCATTGTGTAGGCAAGGCCCACGAGGCGTGGCTGGCCCGGACGCACCGGCCACACGTCCTGCAGGAACATGTTCTTGAAGCCGCGCCGGCTCAGGATACCGGTCAAGGTCGAGGTCGCAACCTTGGTCAGTACATCGCGGGTCTTCGGGGACAGTTCAGCCATCCGGGTTTCCTTCCTGGGTCAGCGTTCGAACCCAAAAACGTTGCGCGGGGATGACCCTCGCACCCGCGTCTTCACGGCAGCGCCCTCCAACTGAAGACACGGGTGGCCGGGACAAGCCGTGCTACGGGGTCTGTTTAATCACGTTTGTCTGATTGCGCTGGCTTGATTGAAGTTGGTCAGGTCGGGCTCCCGGGGCGCGGCTGCACGACGCGGCGCGGCGCGAGCGGCGCGGCGCGGATCGAGCCGAGATCGATTTCCGGCATATCGATATCGAGGGCCTTCAGGACGCCGTTGGCCAGTTCGTTGTATCGGTCGAAGCTACGTCGGATGCGGCCGCGCCACGCCAGCAGGCCGCCATTGGCGTGCAGTTCGAAGGCTGATTCGCGCGCATCGAGAGCCGAGGAGACATGGTCCCACGCCAGCTGCAGGAGCGCCGCGCGCTGTTTGGCCGTGTAGCCGCTGCCGGCGAACGATTCTTCGAGTCCTTTCGCCAATTCGGGCAGCGCGAGGTCCTCGTCGCTCGGCGCGACAACGAGCGAGGAGCCGGGCAGGATGCGCAGGATTTCACTGATGCGTTGGCGCGTCCGCAGCATCGTGATGCTGCCGGCGGCGACGTGGTTGTGGTTTGGGTAGCAGAAGCCTTGCGGCGTGAACTGCGGGTCGCGCTCTGCGGCGGTCTGGCAGCTGCGCACGGTCTGCACATCGATGATCAGATCGACGAGGTACTCGATTGTCGGCTCGTGGGACGCCAGACCCATCGCATGGGCCAGCGCAAACCCGAGGCCGAGCGTGAACTCAGCCTTCATGAGCCAGCAATAGAGCTGGTGCCAGAACAGCCAGCGCGCCACCGGCTCCGGCACCGGATCGTGCAGGAACACGTGCTCCCACGGGATCAGCACGTTGTCGAGCCACATCTGGCCGTCGAGTTCGTCGAAGCGGCGCGACAGGGGCGAGACGAACGGGTTCGGATGCCGGCTCGATACCTTGCGGCAGAGCGTCGTGACGCCCCTGCCCGCCACCGGCACGATGAAGCTCGCGCGCCTGCCCTGGTAATCGACGCCGGAGAGCGCCCCGACATACACGTCTTCGGCATACGCCGGGCTCGTGTGCATGCCGATCTTGCCCGACAATACGAGGCCCTTATCGCTCTCGCGCACGATCTTGAGCGCCACGCGCTCGGCCGGGTCCTCGCGCAGGCGGTAGCCGATCGTTGCCGCGCCGGCCGAGAACGTCAGAAACCGGCCGGTCTTCGCGATCAGCTGGCGGTAGCCCGAGGCATTTGCGATCTGCTGGGGGTCGGGGTTCTGCTCGTAGAGCATGCCGAGCACGCCGAGCGCGATCAGCTGGCCATAGGCCGGCGTGTGCGTGATGTTGCCCGCGGTGGGAAACGTCGTCGCGCAGAAGCAGCGCGCCATCGCCGAAAGATCGTCGGCAGACTTAGGCAGCACATAGCCCCACGGCATCCGCTTGCCGGTCGTGGGATCGGGCGCGGTCAGCACGGTGTCCTGCCATTCCGGCTCGAAGTGGCGGTCGTACCAGCGGACGTATTCCTCGACCATACCGGCCGTCGCCGGATGCGTCGTCACGTCCTCGACCTTGCCTTCACCGAGCACCCAGACCTGGCGCCCGTCCCTCCGCAATGCTTCGCGATATTCGGCGCCGGTGCGCAAGCCCCCGATCATGCCGGCGCACCCTTCGCCGCGCGCATCGCCTGCCAAACCCTGAGCGGCGTCGCCGGCATGTCGAGCTCCTTGACGCCGAGCGGCTCAAGTGCGTTGATGATCGCCAGCATCACCGACGGCAGCGAGCCGACGCAGCCGGCCTCGCCCGCTCCCTTGGCGCCGAGCGGGTTCAATCTGGTCGGCACCGGGTTGCTGCGCGTCGCGATCGGACACAGCACGTCGGCGCGGGGCATCGCGTAATCCATGAAGCTGGCGCTCATCAGCTGGCCCGATTCGGGATCGTACGCGACCTGCTCCATCAGCACCTGCCCGACCCCCTGCGCGACGCCGCCATGCACCTGGCCATGCAACGTCAGCGGGTTGATGACCGTGCCGACATCATCGACGACGGTATAGCCGCAGAGTTCCACCTCTCCCGTTTCCGGATCGACCTCGACCTCGCAGACATGGCAGCCGTTGGGATAGGTGGCCCCCGGCGGCGCGTAGGTCGCGTGCTCGATGAGCCCCGGCTCCATGCCCGGTGGCAACCGCGCCGGCTGAAACGAAGCCCGCACCACCTCTTTCAGCGTGATAGAGCGGTCAGTGCCGGTGATCGTAAATTTCGCGTCGGCGAACTCGACGTCCGCGATGGCGGCCTCCATCAGATGCGCAGCGAGGCGTTTACCCTTTTCGATGACTTTCTCGGCCGCGAACGTCAGCGCGCCGCCGCCCACCACCATCGAACGCGAGCCGTTCGACCCCATCCCGAATGCCACCCGGTCGGTGTCGCCGTCGATGAACACGACATCGTTGGGATCGAGCTGCAACCTCTCATGCAGGATCTGCTTGAATGCGGTCTCGTGCCCTTGGCCGTGCGTCTTGGTGCCCATCAGGAGCAAGGCGCTGCCGCTCGGCTGAAAGCGGATCTCGGCATACTCCGGCACCTGACCGGCCGCCGCCTCGATCGCATTGGCGACGCCGATTCCGCGCAATTTGCCGCGCGCCCTCGCGGCGGCGCGGCGCGCGGGAAAGCCGGCGTAATCGGCGGCCACAAGTGCCATTTCCATGTTTTTCAGGAACTCGCCGCAATCGTAGACCGGACCCAAGGGCGAGCGGAAAGGCAGCCGCTCCGGTGGAATGATGTTGCGGCGGCGCAATTCGAGGCGGTCGATGCCGAGTTCCTTGGCCGCGTCGTCGAGCGCCCGCTCGATCAGGTAGATCGCTTCCGGCCGGCCGGCGCCGCGATAGGGGGCAGTCGGACTGGTGTTCGAGAGCACCGCATCGATGCTGACATAGGCGGCCTGGATTTCGTAAACGCCGACCACCGTGCCGATCATGCCGAACGGCGTCAGCCACTGCCGGTCGGAGCCGACATAGGCGCCAATGCTGGCGTGCATGTGCAGGCGCAGCCCGATGATCTTGTGGTCCGCGTCGAACGCCAGCTCGATCGTCCCGGTGTTGTCCCGGCCATGCTCGTCAGCGAGCAGGGTTTCGGATCGCTCGCACCGCCACTTGACCGGCCGCCCGAGCTTCTTCGCCGCCCACAGGACGAGTCGGTGGTCGACATATTGCCAGCCCTTGGCGCCAAACCCGCCCCCGACATCGCGCACGATAACCCGCACCTGGCTCTCCGGCACGCGAAAGACCATGCCGGCGAGCATATTGCGCACGCGGTGCGGATAGTTGACATCGGCATAGAGCGTATAGCGGTCTTCTGCCTGGTCGTAGGTGCCGAGCGAGCCGCGCGGCTCCATGTACTGCGCGTGCACGCGGCTGACGACATAGTGCCGTCTGACGATATGCGCGGCGTTGGCGAACGCCGCGTCGGTGGCGGCGCGGTTGCCGCGCTCGTAGGTGTGCGAGATGTTGTCGGGGTTGTCGTTCCACAGGCGCGGGGCGTCAGGCTCGGCCGCCTCTTCGACATTCGTCACCGCCGGCAGCGGCTCGTAATCCACGTCGACGAGTTCGGCAGCGTCTTTCGCCTGATCCAGAGTTTCGGCGATGACCATGGCGACCGTGTCGCCGACATAACGCACCCGGTCGATGACGATCGCCGGCCGCTGCGGCGCGAAGGCCGGTGAGCCGTCGGCCCTCTTGCGCGGCATCGCCGCTCTCGGCATCGCGAGGCCGTCGTTCCTGTAGTCCTCGCCGGTATATACCGCGAGCACGCCCGGAGCCGCTCTCGCCGCCGCGGCGTCGATGCCGCCAATCCGCGCGTGCGCGTGCGGCGAACGGACGAATACGCACCACGCCTGGCGCGGCAGCACGACGTCATCCTGGTATCGGCCGCGGCCGGTGAGCAGCCGCTCGTCCTCGAAGCGGCGCAGCGGCTGTCCGATGCCGAATTTAATGACCTCGCCGATCTCGTTCATGCGCTCATCCGATGAGAATTTCCCGAGTCAAACACCGCAAATGCTGCCCAAGCGCCCTCTGATCAGGCCGGACGGAACACGACCGGCAGGCTCGCCAGTCCGCGCAGCGTATTGTTGTAGCGGCGCCGGGATCGGCCGACGATTTCGATCGCCGCCACCTTGCGCGCCAGTGCACTCAGCACGCATTCGCCTTCGAGCCGCGCCAGCATCATGCCAACGCATTGGTGGATGCCGCTGCCGAACCCGACGTGGCCGATCGTCTTGCGGGCGATGTCAT
>JAFMSA010000352.1 GCA_017353855.1 Alphaproteobacteria bacterium | reverse complement strand
ATGCCGCGCTCGCCATTGCGAGTCCCTTGTCGGACTGTTCGCTGCGCCACACGCCGAGATTGTGCTCCAGCCGGACGGTTTCGAGTCCAAGACCGGCATCTTCGACCTCCGCTTCGAGCGTCACCGCGACTTGACCCATCTCAACCTCTAGAACGAGGAGTTGCAGCCCGACAGCGCGCTCTGCCTGCGAAGCCAGACGCAACGTCCGCACCCGGATGACGCCGGCGGCGGGATCTCGCTGGCGCCAGTCCATGATCAACAGGCCTCGCCGCATGTCGAGGATCCGACTGTGCGAGAGCAGTTGGCCCGAACGAAGCACCAGGAGCTTGCCGTTCAGGTGTATGTGGACCCTGAGCCAGTCGCCTGCCGGCACCAATGCCGGTACAGGGGGCTCGATATTGGGCGTGTCGAACAGACCGGCGATGTAGGTACGGGGCCAGGAGGCCCAGTGCAGCGAGTGCATCCAGGATAGCCACATAGGGCCGCGGCTCACCGCACGTGCGCCGCGTGTGCCGAGGAAGCCGTTGCCGACCGCGAAGCGCGACTCGCTGCAGCATTCGCGAAGCGGATCGTACCCGCGCTCCTCGATCACCCACGCGGGATCGGGGTTCGGTTCTAGCGCATTTCGCATCTGTCACCCTCCGTTACGGCAGCCGAGGGGGATGTTGCCACGGACCAGAGCGTTCACCGAAACCTCATCCAGCCTCGTCACGACCCGATTTTCGCGCAGGCGATCGGCGGGATCTCCTCCTCGCCGTGCTCGCCCTGTATACGTGCAATCGACGTGATTGCAGCTGCGGTCCCGCAGCGGGCCCCCCGTAATGCAACCGCGCGAGCGGAAACAACGGGCTGCTCGCCAGTGAACGCCGCAGCACCCGTATCGACTCGGCCGAACTTCTTGATCGCCAGCCCTCGACCGCCCTGGTTGACAATTTCGAATAGGAGCCGATTGACGATGCCCGCCCGTTGAAGCGGCAGCGGTTCGCGCCGCCACAATGTCTCGTCGTCGATCTCCCCAATGAGGCTGCGCGCGCGAGAGGCCCAAACGCCACGCAAAGTGCGGTACCGAACCCGGCGAAGGTATCGCGGAACCCGGTCTGTTCTCCGATCACCGAATGGTTGCCATGCATGGCCGCGCGCGGGAGGCGGAAATCGGCAAACCCGCCGGAAGGTTGCGGGTTCTCCATCACGAGGTCCACCGGCTCGCGGAAAACTCTACCGTCGGAGCGACCTACCGGGCCTGCGGACCGGACGTCGTCGACGGGACCGAGTCGAGCCTCCCTTCGGCACGATCAAGGCCCGGATGGGAGCAACCCGCTTCCTGATGAAGACGCCGCAGCACTTCAAGGACCAGACCCATAAGAGAGGTTAGCCCGGAGCGGTGGCGGGTACTGCTCACCAGTCCCGCAACCTCCAACAAAGTTCCCGGGCGGAATTTCCCTTGCACAGCGATGCGCATGCCTGCAATAATGCGAGTAAGTCGCATTAGCATATTTCCCACCAGGCTTCCTGGAGGTCTTGATGCCGCGTTTCACTTGGTTCCCGCGCGCGCTGATTTTGCCTCATGCAGCTCCCATCGCGGTGCAAGAAGGCGGCTACAGCTCGGTTTTCAAGGATAACGAATCACTCGATGGAAATTCCAATCCCGAATTACCAAATAATTTCCTCCAATGCCAAAAGAACAACAATCGGACTCCGGAGGAAGTCAAAGGCACTGAACTCCAGCCTGATCAGGTTATTGTCAGAAGAGAATACATCATCGCCTACACCTGGCCGCTGAAACTGGAGAAGTGCGGGTTTTTCAGCGACTTTAACTCGGCGACCCGCGCTTGGTCATATGCCGCGCATTGGCATACGTACTCGACCGGATCCAGCGTGCAGCGTCGGCTCGCCCAAGCCGACGGAAAGTTGCCCCTATCGGAGAGATTTGCGCATGGGTGACAATCCGCACGGCCATAGCGGCGACGCCAATGCCGCCCAGATCGTCCATCGCCGAGATCTGCTCCGGTACGGCGGGATGGCCGCGCTCGCAGCGGGCGTCCCCGCTTCGCCGTCCGGAACGAATGCGGAACCCGCCGATCCTCCAGGTAGTCCCCCACGAAGTGCGGCAACGGCCCGGAACAAAGCGGCTGAATACACGATCCGCATCGGCACCGGCCTCGTGGAACTCGGGCCGGACGCGACGGTCTCGACCAAGCTCTACAACGGCCAGTTCCCCGGGCCGCTGCTGCGTCTTTCCGAGGGAAGGCGCGTCGTTGTCGACATCCACAACGATACTGACACACCGGAACAGCTGCACTGGCACGGGCAACTCGTGCCGGTTGATGTGGATGGCGCCGCGGAAGAAGGAACGCCCTTTATTCCCGCGCACGGCATGCGGCGCATCGCCTTCACGCCCGGCCCGCACGGGTTCCGGTTCTACCATACCCATCTCCACGCCGGTGCCGACCTCTCCGCCGGGCTCTACAGCGGGCAGGCCGGGCCTGTTTATATCGAGCCGGCACATGACCCGGGCGCTTTCGACCGCGAAGTGTTTCTGACGCTCAAAGAGTTCGGGCCGTTCCTGTCTCGCACCGAGATGCCGCTGGATTTCCTGGCGCCGACCGGCCGCGTACCCGGACTGCATGAGGCATCAGAGAAAGCAATGCTCGTCGCCCTCAAAGCGGGCCTTAAGCCGGGCTACGAGGCGGCTTACAATTTTTTCTCGATCAACGGGCGCATGCTTGCGCAGGGGGAGCCGGTCCGCGTCCAGTCCGGCGAGCGCGTGCTGTTCCACGTTCTAAACGCAAGCGCCAGCGAAATCCGCAGCCTGGCACTGCCGGGCCATGTTTTTCGAGCGGTCGCACTCGATGGCAACCCGGTGCCGCACCCTTTGGAGACGCCGGTGCTCTGGGTAGGTCCGGCCGAGCGTGTGTCTGTCCTCGTCGAGATGAAACAGCCGGGCATTTGGGTGCTCGGCGATCTCGCGGACGAGGACCGCAGCCGCGGCATGGGTATCGTCGTCGAATATGCCGGCGCGACCGGCAAGCCGCAATGGCGGAAGCCGCCGCCGTTTCGCTGGGATTATGGGCAGTTCGGCAACCGGAATGCCGCCAGTTCGACGCCGGACGAAACCATCGAAATGACCTTCACGGCACGGATCGGAGCACGCGAAGGATTCGACGAATTCATGATCAATGGCGCCGCCTTTTCGATGGATACGCTGGAGCCGATGTTCCGCCTGTCACTTGGCAGGCGTTACCGACTGCACATGATCAACGCCACTGACGATATCCATCCCGTTCATCTGCACCGGCACAGCTTCGAAATCACCAGCATTGCCGGCGTGCCGACATCTGGCGTGACAAAAGACGTGGCCATGCTCGGCAGCTTCCAAGAAATGACAATAGACTTCACTGCTGATCGGCCGGGCCGCAGCCTCTTCCACTGCCATATGCAGTCACACATGGATTTTGGGTTTATGACGCTATTCGACTGCAGCTGAGCCCCTCCTCGCGAGCATTTTGCCGTCCCTGATTACTTGAGGATCGGCGTCGTACGGTCCGCTGCTCGTGCCCGTCGTTCGAGAGATCACCAAAGCCATGTAAACCGCGCCCAAAAAGAGCCTTTGCTGCGGCAGGCCGCACACCTCGTCAGGCTGATGGAGGCTGCCGACCGGGTGCACTCCGGCAGAGACGAGCGGTCGCGGTCAGATTTCGGCGATGGCTCCCGAGGCCAATAGATGGCACAGCAGCCGCTTGGTCGGGCCGTCAATCGGGCGCACCGCAACACTCGGCCAGCTCTCGCATCCCGAGGCGGTGCGCGATTGAGGTCTGCGCGGGGCTAGCGTGAGGCCTGGCGCAAGACTTGCCGTCAGGAGAATACTCAGGGTTGCCGGTCGGGTTTGTCGGGGAGGGGACTGGTGCGCTCTGCGTGACGCATGCGCGTTCGGCATTTGCAAAAGATCGTCGCAGGCCGGCACCCCCACCGCCTGGCCGGCTCACTCGAGCGCGCCGGCCGCCTGACGGCGCCTATCTCCACGACTGAAACTCCGCGGGCTTGACGGACGCAGCCCAATCGATCGGGTTGAACTCGGTCAATGAAACATCGCCGCTCGAAATCCTGTTGATCCACGTCAATGCCTTGGCCGCCTGTGGGCATAACTTCGCGCCGGCCGCGAAGACAGGAGGGATGGATGCGGGCGAGCGATGTCATGGCGCGGAGTGTGGTGACGACGGCGGAAGACGCTACCGTCGTCGACGTCGCAAAATTGATGGTCAGCCAGCGCATCAGCGGCGTACCGGTCGCGGGCAGGGACGGGCGGCTTGTCGGGATCGTCACCGAGGGGGACATGCTGCGCCGCGCCGAGACCAGGACCGAGCGCCACCGCGCCCGATGGAGCGACTGGTTTGCGCCGAACTCCCGATTGGCTGCCGAATACGTCAAGTCGCACGGCAGACGGGTGGCCGACATCATGACCCGAAACGTCATCAGCATCGGCGAGTTCGCCACACTGGGCGAAATTGCCGACCTTATGGAGAACAGACGGATCAAACGCGTTCCCGTTGTCACAGACGGGAAGATCGTCGGTATCGTGAGTCGCGCCGATCTGCTTCGTGTGCTCGCGAGCGGCGGAGGTCAATCGGGCGACGAGGGCGGGGACCGCATGATCCGGGACCGACTGCTCGCTGAGCTGCGCAGCCAAAGATGGGCGGACCCGACGGAAGGGAACATCGTCGTCGCAGATGGCGTTGTCCATCTCTGGAATATCGTCGGATCAGATGCGGAACGCAGAGCGCTCCGCATCGCGGCTGAAAATACTCCCGGCGTTCGCGCTGTTGAAGACCATATGGTTTCGGGATGCCGTCCGGGACCGCTCTATCCGGTGATTTGAGGCTGGTCAGTCAAGAAAAACATGACTGCCCGCGACGGCGCCGAAGACCGTGACGATGCTCAACGCCAAAAGGACGCGGTGCAGAGATTCGACGAGCGCAAAAGGTTGCTACCGGCGGGCTCGCGCGCGGCCAAGGAGTCAGCGATGCACAAACGCAGCTTCGCGCACGAAGAGCGTCGATGTGAAGAACGGGCATACGAGAACCATCGCGTGCATCCACCAGACGCTGGCCTCGTGAAAGCGCTACCAGTGACCGGGCCGGATCGGCAGCACAAACCGATGACGCCGGTCAGGGCCGCCGTGATGCGCGCCTGCCGTGCGAAGCGGTGCTCGAATGCATCGAAGAAGGGCAGCCTCTCCTTCCTGGCTTAGAGGTGACGG
>JAFMSA010000906.1 GCA_017353855.1 Alphaproteobacteria bacterium | reverse complement strand
AGTGGAACAGTTTCGCACAGACGCAGCTCGTGCCGGTCGTCCACAGGAAGGACATCGCTTCTGGCTCGAACAAGATCGGTTTCAAGCCTTCGCTATGGCCACATCAATGAGAGTGAGGAATCTCATCGCCGGATCGGGCCAACGGCTGGCGCGCACTCGTCAGCGTGAGCGGCGAAGAAATGGAGTCGTAGCCGCGAGCCCAGGCGCATGCATCGCACTTCGGGCGGGACAGAGTACGGATTAGCGCCCCGGCACCGCCAGGCAACGACGCTGCGCTACATGACTAATCGGCGGCTGCGCGGCCTGGGGTTTGCGCCTCGGCGAGCACTGCCGCAGCTTCCTTGGCAACGACCGTCCCCTCAAAGAAACGCGGGTTCTGTCTGCCCCACAGTCGCACTGCATTAGCGAAGGTGAAATTACGGAAATCGCCCTCGCTGATGAGCCCGTCTTCGACCAGTTCGTAGGCCTCCGGTAGCGGATCGCGCATGTCGATCACGTCGAAATGCCCGATATCCGAACTGTAGATCGCGTTGAGCCGGGCACCGAAAGGGTTGGCGCGGCCGAAAGCACAGACATTCATCCGGTCGTCCGCCTCGCAGCCGAAGTAGTAAGGCTTGGCGTAGAGCTCGATCCAATCCTCCTTGCGGGTGATCTTGCAGGCGGCGAAGTCGTCGAGCTCGTCGCGGCCGCCGGTCAAATGCGCCTCGGGATTTGGATAGCCGTCGCGCGCCCGCAGAGCCTCAGCCATCTCGTCGTCGCCATGTTTGAGGACGAGGTCCATCAGAAGCTTGCGGTCGAGCTTTGCCGGATCCATGCGTTCCAGTGCCTTGGCGTTGCGTCGCTCCCAGTGCTCGATCAAGTCGCCAAACAGCTGGGCGGCCCAGCCGACACCACCCTCGAGAAAAGCGAAATTGAGCTGCGGGAAACGGCGTGTCACGCCACCGAGGAAAATCGCCTTGGCAACGGCATGACCGGCAGCGGCAAAATGGCCGATGTGGTTGTAGACGAAGTTGGTCGGCGACAGGCGCAGACCCTGGCTGCTGCTGCCGCTGTGGAAAGTCGGCGCGATGCCGAGCTCAACGCATTTCTGCCAGACGGGGTCGTAATCATAAGGGCTGTCAATGCCGAGCACGTCATACCACACCGTGAAGCGGCGAGACTCGTCGTCCTCGGCCGCCGCGGACGGCACCGGCCGCGGCAGGTTGCTGCCGAACATCCCAACCTTTGAGCCGAGCTGTTTGGTGACGAATTCCAGCTCGGCGATCGCTTCCTCGGGCGTGTGCATCGGGATGATCGCCGCGGGGGTCATCCGGTCGCTGAAGTTACGGAAGTAATCGGCCGAGACGATGTTGTAAGCACGAATCACGGCACGGCGCGTCTCATCGTCCTTGATACGCGGCAAGCCGAGCCCGGCTGTGGGATAGATTACGGCGAAGTCGGTGCCGATCTCGTCGAGGCGCTCGTAGAGAAGTTTCGGCATCATCGCCGTCGCCCGGTCGAGCGTATTTTCGCCCTGGCGGTTCCAGAAATTGGGCTGTGCGATGCGCCGCTCGGTCCGCTCGCCGGGGGTGATCTTCAGCGCCTCTCCGGCGCCACGCGGCGCAAGAAAGCCGTCGGCTGCCTTGTCGCCGCCAACCTTGCGCAT
>JAFMSA010000905.1 GCA_017353855.1 Alphaproteobacteria bacterium | reverse complement strand
GCGCATCGCCTACATGCCGCAAGGGCTTAGGCGGAACCTGTATCCGACCTTGAGCGTGTTCGAGAACATCACTTCTTGGGCCACTTTCGTCATGCCGTGCGCGACATCTCGTTCGCTCTCCGGCAAATGGTCCGCGTACGCCGGCGCCGCAGGTCGAGGCACCGCTGTCGGCGCCGACTCAGCCGAAGTGAGGCAGAAGCTCGCCGAGCACCGCGCGCGGCGCAGTGAATTGGTTGGCGAGCTTGCCGGACTCCGCGAGCAGCGCGGTCGGCTTGCTGGCCGAGCAGCGCATTGATGGGCGCACATTCGCCGGCTGGAGTTCGCGATCGCATCCGCCGAGGCCGCTGATCGCGAGCTGACGAACGCGGTTGCGCAAGCGCATCGCGCAGTCGCGCAGCAAGAATGGTGCGACTTGCGGCCAGCGATTGATGCCGCCTGGACGCGGGTGCCTGCGGCCGCATCCGATATGATCGAGGGGCTCGAGGGATTGGAGGGGATCATTGTGATGGTCGACTACATTACGACATCTGCAAGCCTTCCGGCGGAACCCGCTCGCGTCCGGTGCGCTCGGCATCGCGGCGAGTTCTGTCCCAGTACCAGCCCGCCGGCAAGATTGGCCCGCGAGCTTGTTCTTGCCTGGGCGCGGGATCCCGGGCTGGTCCCGTCCCCTCCTGTGTCCGCCGGAGGAACTGGGCGTGTAGCGGCGTCCCCCCAGCGGTTACGCGGACCAGGCACGCGACAATCCCTGACGCAGCGTGGTGGTGACGGGTTGCGGCGTTACGGAGAAATCCAGGGGTTATTCGCTCGGCCAGGCGGCACGCGATGTCGGCAGAAGCAAGACGGCGATCCTTCGCGCGATCAAATCCCGGCGTTTATCCGGCGCGGGGAACCAGGATGGCGGTTACGAGATCCACCCGGCCGAATTGAGCCGGACTTACCCCGGAACCGGGAACGGTTCCGTTCCGGTGGAACGATCCACAGCCCTCGAGGAGCCATTGCCGTCACTGATGCAGTTACGCGGTAAGCGTGACCGTTACCGCGGCGCTCGTCGAAGTCCACGCGGAAACGATTCGCGTTTTCCGCCTGGCTCGACGCCGAGGCCGAGGAGCCACGCCGGCTCATCGCGCTGCTGAGAGACCGGGCCCGTGATGGCGGCGGTGGTTCCGGTGGGCGCGCGTGCACGTGGTCCGCTTGCGAGGCGCATCTGCGCTGTCCTCAAATGGCGCCTTAAACGCAAATTGCTGAACAGGCTCCGAGCCCGCTATCCGCAACATGCGCAAATGTTTTTGTAGAAGGCACAGGTCATCAAGCAGCCTGCTCAACGGGCCGAGTTGCGGCGGGCGAGGCGCTCAAGATGGCGCCGAAGCACTTGACTGAGCGGCTACGCGGCATCCGGCGACCGGCGATCGAGGCGGCGCCCGACGGGGTGCTGCTCCGGATCGACCGTGATTGGCTCGCGAGACGGGCCGTGTTCGACCGGCAGCGCGAGGCCAACCGGAAGATGCAGATCTCGAGCGACCCGAGCGAACTGGCCCGCTGCCGCAAAGTCATCACCGACACCCCGAGGCTGCTCGTGGCGTTGTCGCAGGCCTTCAACCCGGCGGGAGCACGGGTGGGCGACGTTCCGGATGCCTCGGGCGCCCGGGAT
>JAFMSA010000351.1 GCA_017353855.1 Alphaproteobacteria bacterium | reverse complement strand
AACCCCGCGGACGCGCCGATCGCTATCCTCGCGATGACCTCCGAAACGCTGACCCGCGGGCAGATCTATGACGCCGCCTCGACGGTCGTGCAGCAGGCTCTCTCGCAGATCGAAGGTATCGGACAGGTGACGATCAGCGGTTCGTCGCTGCCGGCGGTACGCGTCGATCTCAATCCCCTCGCGTTGTTCAAATACGGGATCGGGCTGGAGGGTGTGCGGGCGGCACTAGCTTCGGCCAATGCTCACAGCCCGAAAGGTGCCATAGAAGAGGGCGACCGCCGGTTTCAGATCTACACGAATGATCAGGCGAACCACGCCGCCGATTATCGGCCGCTGATTGTCGCCTATCGCGACGGTTCGCCAGTGCGTCTGACCGATATCGGGGAAGTGCACGACTCGGTCGAGAACGTGCGCAACCAGGGGCTCGCGAACGGGAAACCGGCGATCCTGGTATTTCTTTATAAGCAGCCCGGCGCCAATATCATCGATACGGTCGATCGGGTCAAAGCTGTCCTGCCGCAGCTCAAGGCTTCGATCCCGAGCGCAATCAATGTCAATCTGTCGTTGGATCGGACGGTCACGATCCGCACCTCGCTCCACGATGTCGAGCGCACGCTCATTATCGCTATCTGTCTGGTCATCCTCGTCGTCTTTGCATTCCTGCGCAATCCACGTGCGACGCTGATCCCCAGCGTCGCAGTGCCGTTGTCCCTGATCGGGACCTTCGGCGTCATGTATTTGTTGGGCTACAGCCTCGACAACCTCTCCCTGATGGCGCTGACTATTTCGACCGGCTTCGTCGTCGACGATGCGATCGTCGTGCTCGAAAACGTGACGCGGCACATCGAAGCCGGCACGGCGCGGCTGCAAGCCGCGCTGCAGGGTGCCGGCGAAGTCGCCTTTACCGTACTGTCGATGAGCCTGTCACTGATCGCGGTCTTTGTGCCGATTTTGCTGATGGGCGGCATCGTCGGACGGCTGTTTCGCGAATTCGCGATGACCTTGTCTGTCGCGATACTGATCTCGCTGGCCGTCTCGCTGACAACGACCCCGATGATGTGCGCGTACCTGCTTGCCGATCACGGCAGAAAGGCGCATGGGCGGCTCTACTGGGTGATGGAACGCGCCTTCGCGGCGATCCTTGACCTCTACGACCGAACACTGCGAACGGCGTTAGGACGGCCCAAGCTGGTCATGGCGAGTCTGCTGGTGACATTATGTGCTGGCGTCTATCTCATGACGATCGTCCCGAAGGGCTTTTTCCCCAGCCAAGACATAGGATTGATGATCGGCGGTATTCAGGCCGATCAGAGCATCTCGTTCCAGCTGATGGAACAAAAGCTGAGCCGGTTCGTCGACATCATCCGGAAGGATCCGGCGGTTCAGAACGTCAATGCCTTCACGGGAGGCGGCCAGACCAACTCCGCGTTTGTATTCGTCGTGTTGAAGCCGCTCGCGGAGCGGCACGTCTCGATGCAGCAAGTCCTCGCCCGACTGCGCCCAAAGTTCAACAAGGTCGCGGGCGCACGCATTTTTCTGCAAGGGGCGCAGGATATCCGTTCGGGCGGGCGGGCGAGCAACGCGCAGTATCAGTACACGCTGCAGGGAGATGACGCGAACGAAGTCTATGAATGGGCGCCCAAGCTGGAGAGCGCGCTGCAGAAATTGCCTTTGCTGACCGACGTCAATCTCGATCAGCAGCAGAAAGGGCTCCAAACCGAACTCATCGTCGATCGCGCGACCGTCGCCCGCTTCGGATTGACGATGAATCAGATCAACAACACCCTTTACGATGCCTTCGGTCAGCGCCAGGTGTCGGTGATCTATGCAGCGCGAAACCAATATCATGTCATTATGGGGGTGGCCCCCGAGTTCTGGCAAAACCCGGAAACTCTGAACCGGATTTATGTGAGCACCAGCGGCGGTGCGGTCAGCGGCACGCATTCGACGAACGCTCCGGCCGGAACGGTTCTCGCCAAGCCACCTGCCGCGACGACTACTGCCGAGGCAAGCACGACCGCTGCGCAGGTGGCCAGCGACACGGCCCGCAATCTGGCGATCAACTCGCTGGCCAATACCGGCCGGGGAGCCACGTCGACGGGGGCGCCGGTCAGCACCTCGCAGGAGACCATGGTGCCGCTTGCGGCCTTCGCCCATTTCGGCCCCGGGAATGCACCGCTCGCCGTCAACCACCAAAATCTCTTTGTCGCATCGACGCTGTCGTTCAATCTCGCGCCGGGCGTTTCTCTTGGCCAGGCGACAGCAGCGATCGAGCAAGAAATGCGGCGGCTCGGTATGCCGGCCTCGATCCATGGCAGTTTTCAGGGCACGGCCGCGATGTTTCAGCAGTCGCTGGCCAATGAGCCCTGGCTTGTCGCGGCGGCGCTGCTGACTGTCTACATCGTGCTTGGCGTTCTCTACGAGAGCTACGTCCACCCGATCACGATTCTATCGACGTTGCCGTCGGCCGGGGTCGGGGCGGTGCTGGCGCTGATTGCGACCGGCAGCGAGTTCAGCATTATGGCATTGATCGGCATCATCCTGCTTATCGGGATCGTCAAGAAAAATGCGATCATGATGATCGACTTCGCGCTCGACGCCGAGCGTCGCGAGGGTCTAAGTTCGCGACAGGCAATCTATCAAGCCTGTCTCAAACGCTTCCGGCCAATCATGATGACGACGATGGCGGCGATGCTGGGTGCCTTACCGCTAGCCGTCGGCTTTGGCGAAGGCTCCGAATTGCGCCGCCCGCTAGGCATCTCGATTGTCGGCGGGTTGATCGTCAGCCAGCTTTTAACGCTTTACACGACCCCGGTCATCTATCTCTATCTCGATCGTTTCCGGTTGTGGGCACAGCGCCGCTCGCGCGTTGGCGATTCGCGCCTGGCTGCCGGCCGCGTGGTGCAGTCCGGCGAATGAGAACGCCTCGACCGGTTTAGTTGCTGCGTGCATTGGGGGATGCACAGGGTGGGGCAAGGGGACCTATACTCGTCGCTGCGCAGCGGGGGCACGGCCGCTCTTGCCGGCGCCGCACTGATCCTTTCCGCGTGCACCGTCGGGCCCGATTACAAAAGGCCCGATGCTCCGGTGCCCGCCGCCTATCGGGAGGCGGGCTGGAAGCTCGGCGAGCCGCTCGACGGGATCAACCGGGGCGCCTGGTGGTCGGTCTATAAAGATCCGGTGCTCAACGATCTGGAAAAGCAGATCGATATCTCCAACCAGAACCTGAAGGCAGCAGCGGCGGCATACCGGCAAGCGGAATGGATCGTGGCCGAGTCACGCTCCGGCTTCTTTCCGACCGCGACGGTGGATGCGTCAGCTCAACGCTCGCGTGGCGGCGGCGCCGCGGGATCCGGGACTACCCCCGTCGCCGGTGGTGGCGCCGGTGGCCGGATCACAAACTTTTTCAGCACCTCGACCACCGCGAGCTGGGCGCCGGATTTATGGGGCCGCGTCCGGCGCCTGGTGGAGGGTGACGTCGCGAGCGCGCAGGCGAGCGCCGGCGATCTTGCCAGCGCCCGTCTCTCGGCCCAGGGAACACTTGCCAGCAATTATTTGCAACTGCGGGTTGCGGACGAACTGAGGCGCTTATTGGATACTTCCGCTGCGGCGTTTGCCGAATCACTGCGCATCACCCGCAATCAGTATCGCAGCGGCACCGCGGATCAATCGGCCGTTTCGCAGGCCGAGGCCCAGCTCAAGAGCACGCAGGCGCAGGCGATCGCGGTCGGGTTGACGCGCGCGCAGCTCGAGCATGCGATCGCGGTCCTCATCGGCAAGCCGCCCGCCGAATTCTCAATCCCGCCGACGAAATTTGTCATCGCAGTGCCGAAAATTCCGCCCGGCGTCCCTTCCGCTCTGTTGGAGCGCCGCCCCGATATTGCCGCCGCAGAGCGTCAGATGGCGTCGTCCAATGCACAAATCGGCGTCGCCGAAGCGGCATTTTATCCGACGATCACCCTTTCGGGGGATTACGGGGTCTCGGCGCTGGAGATCGCCAAGCTGTTCACCGATCAAGCGCGCTTCTGGGCGTTCGGATCGAGTCTCGCCCAAACCGTGTTCGATGCCGGCGCACGCGCCGCGTTAACAGAGGAGGCGCGCGCTATTTTCGACCAGACCATCGCAACCTATCGGCAGACAGTGCTGACGGCGTTTCAGCAGGTCGAGGACCAGCTCGCCGCCTTGCGCATTCTCGCGCGGCAGGCCCAAGTTCAGGATGCGGCGGTCGCGGCGGCGCGCGAGGCCGAGCGGGTTATCAATAACCAATACCTTGCCGGCACTGTGGCTTATACGAGCGTTATCGTGGCTGAGCAGACTGCGCTCGCCGATGCGGAGACGGCGGTCAACATTCGCCAGAGCCGGCTGGTTGCCAGCGCTGCGCTGATCCAGGCGCTGGGCGGCGGTTGGAATACCAGCCAGCTACCGAGCCGCAAGCAGATCGAAGAGCATGCGCCGCTCAACTTCAGTCCCTTCCCGCCGCCGGAATCGGTACGGATGTCGCGATAGGCGCAACTGCTCTGGCGCACTGCGCGTGCGATCCCGCACGATCTGGTCAATAGCGAGCCCAAGCAACCCCGGACATCGGCGGCGCTCTGCCCGATGACCGTAGCGGTCGCTGATCTGGGCTGCCCGCCTGTATCGCTATGGGGAGAACAGCGCCGAGCGGAAGGGCCGCCCTCGAGGCTAAAAAAAACGACGTAACACCGGCCTGAATTAAATTGAGGGATGCGCCGCGGCGCCCTCGGGGCGCCCGCTCCGTGTTGCCGACCTGCCGGTGGGCCGAGTGGATTGACACTGATCACCACTCCGTCAAACACTTGCCCGTCATCGACGGCCGGCGAGAGGGATGTGGTGCGGCAGGGCGGGAGACTGGGGGTCGATATCGGCGGCACGTTCACCGATGTCGCGCTCGAGGCAGCCGGACGACGCTACAGCGTCAAGATCTTGACGACCCCTCAGGCGCCGGAGCGTGGCGTCCTCGAGGCGATCGGCAGGGTGCTGCACGAAGCGGGGCTCGAACCGCGCGACTTGTCGATCATCATTCACGGCACGACACTTGCGACCAACGCGATCATCGAGCGCAAGGGTGCCAAGGCCGCGCTGCTGACGACCGAAGGCTTTCGCGACACGATCGAAATCCGGCATGAGAACCGGTTCGAACAATACGACGTCAATATCGACCTGCCACCGCCGCTCGTGCCGCGCCGGCTGCGTTTCCCGGTGCGCGAGCGCATTGATGCGCGCGGCCGCGTGCTCGTGCCGCTCGACACG
>JAFMSA010000350.1 GCA_017353855.1 Alphaproteobacteria bacterium | reverse complement strand
GTGGAGCTGGAGCGGCTGCTGTGGCACCGTCTGTAACGGCTCGTCATTGACAAAATGCCGCTCGAGGTGCCGCCATCACGCACTAGCGGCTTCTGATCGCCGCTGACCTCAAGCCCGATATCGTGGATGGCCCCAGAATCTAGAGACAACAGGCGGGAGAGGAGCGCGCCGAGGGGAAAATCCGCGCGGCGAGAAGAGCATGGCCATGATCCTAAATCCGGGAGTTAGGTTAGGTAAGGGCTATGATAGGTTCCCGTCAGGCATCTCGGCGAGAGTCTCGAATGTGAGGAACCAGCGCGCAGATCGGGTTGTTTTGACTGATGAGGCCGTGTCTGTGCGGCGGCAGTCAGTGAAGGACGTCATGCTCTATTGGGCTCTGGTATTTCTTATCGTTGCTATCATCGCTGCGATCTTTGGATTCGGTGGCGTTGCTGCAACGGCTGCGAGTATAGCGAAGATACTGTTCTTCATATTTTTGGTGATCTTCCTGATCACCCTAGCCATGGGAGTGGTCCACCGACGGAGACCACCACCGATCTGACAGCACGCCAGGGTCGGGGTCACGGGGAGGTCCTTCGGGTGGCCATTTGACAAAGAGGCCACCCGGGACCTCCGCAGGTCGGCCAACGCCCTCCTCAGTTCCATACTGGTTCGGCGGATGGCGGCGGCGCCCACAATGGATGGAATACCCGCGGTTGTTATCGCACTGAAGAGCCATACGATCGCGCCCTGCGAGCCCGTGGAAAAAAGCTTGCGGCACCTGGAAGGCCGGCTCGCAATCAGATGATATTAAATCGTGCGCGACCTTTGATTGGCACTAAACCAAACCGCGCTCGCGGTCGCATTGTTGAGCCCGAAGCGAGTAGCGAAGCGATCGGCTAGGGATCGTCCCATAAACGCACTGCGGGTATTCCGCTGCATCTGCCGCGTGATCGCCTCACTGGATTGCTATGTCCGCGTCGCCTACGGGTGTCGCCACCACTAAGGCGATACTCACTACTACGAGAGTTTGTTAGGTCTCCTGTCTGGCTGGGCGGATCGCTGCGATCTGTGGCGGGAACCGAGGAGCCGTAGCGCGCTCAGTTCCGGACGATCACCCTAGCACCCTAGGGTCTACCCGAAACCGAAACGACGAATCCGATGGACGTGGCCACGGACGATTCAATAACGGTGACAAGAAGCCTTCCGAGAGCGTCGATCTTTCAACGAACTTTTGATTGCTGCTGGAGTGATTATCGGCCCGAAATATACCAGTGTCGGGCGCTCGATATTGCTCCGTCAGTATACGTAAATTTAGCGACCCAGGCGACCGTCGGTTGCCGGCGAGGTTGAAGTTCCGGACCCGTATTCCGGTCTTCTAGCCGATATTCGGCCATCTGCTGTAGCTGCTCTTTGGCACGATCCAGCGTCAGCCGATTACTGTCGGTCTTCAAGTCATGTATGCCGACCGCAATGTTCTTCCCGCCCACTCCGAGGAAAGACCCGACATCCACCACGACACTCGCCACTTTACCATCTTTGTCTAGGACCAAATCCTGAACACTGCGGATCTTTCGGTTTTGCACGTCATAAAGGCTGCTGCCGATCATTTTGCCGGCGCAAACCTGGTCCGGCTGGATGGCTCTGTTGGACTGAGTTCCTGTCGTATCTGTGTGCGGGTCCAGCGCAGCGCGGGTCTCCGCATTGCAGCAGGCATCGCCGATGCGAACAATACCGCTAAAAACTATTGGCGCGGAGGCTCTCATCATCTTCTCCTGATCATGTAGCCTTCCGTGAAACCGATCGCAGACTGAAGGGATTCAGACCTAGAATGGGCCGTTATTAACATTCCAGATCGCGTTCAAAGGACGTGGAACAGCTACAGCAAGATGATCACCGGGATCGGGATCCGAGGCAGCAAACCAGACCGGGCAAGCACATGGCGTCCGCGACGAACATGCAGCCGAACAGCTGCTAATGGCGCTCCTGATTGCCGGAGTGATCGGGTACGGAGTTGAAACGACGTGTCTCCAGTAAACTGCGGTAGGCGCGCGTCAACTTTGGACCGCTTTGACGGCCCTTGGCACGAGCCGCGCAGGCGATCTCCAATGCCCGCAGTTTGACGCTGCCGCTGCGGTCGATATAGAGGCTGCGCTTGAGGCCATGCCGTCGCTTCTACACCGAAGCGACCCTCGTCAGCCGGTCCGCCACTTTTGGCCGTTGCGGAACCAGCGCTTCTTCTGTTCCCGCATTTTCAGGAAAAAACTTCTCCACGATCAAAGCTAGGGCTTTTTCTCCCGACGGAGCGGGCATCGGCCGACATAC
Organism: Alphaproteobacteria bacterium; assembly: GCA_017353855.1. GTDB lineage: Bacteria > Pseudomonadota > Alphaproteobacteria > ATCC43930 > CGMCC-115725 > AP-15. The sequence continues at coordinate 2,977 of JAFMSA010000350.1, read as the reverse complement.
CGTTTACTTTACGCTTGTCGCATTGGGGGGATCGGTACCCTGATCTCTCGGTAGAGACCCGCGCATAACCGGTCAGGCGGCCGATGATCGCGGATTTTCGCCCGTTCTGCTGCATGCGCCCTCTCGGACGCTACTTTCGCGGTTCGTTTACAGGTTGACCGGATGGCGCAGCACGGCTGATCGCCGTACAGACACAGTGATCCGCTCGGCGACGTCCTGGGCAAAGCTAAGCCGTTTCCCCGACACCTATGGCCTCTCCCGCCCGATCAGGCGAGAGGGTGCTTGTCCGGTTACCCGATTATGTCGGCGCAATCGTTGGTGTGGAGGACCTATCAGACCACCAATTCACAGTCGCTCGCCGCGCATGCTGCGATTAGCTCAAGAGCTCACCGCAGCATCTCGGGCGGCTTTGATCGCGGTCAAGACACGGCGCGGCGTGATCGGGGTTTCATTGACCTCGGCCCCGATTCCGGCGAGGGCATCGCGGATGGCGTTGGCGATCGCTGCAGGGGGCGCAACGGCGCCACCTTCTCCCATGCCTTTGATGCCGTATTCGGTATGGGGCGTGGGGGTATGGAGATGGCCGATCTTGATCGCCGGCATTTCGGCCGCACCCGGCAGCAGGTAATCGGCCAAAGTGCCGGCAAGCGGCTGGCCGGCCTCATCGTAGGGTATTTCTTCATAAAGGGCGGTGCCGATGCCTTGCACGACGCCGCCCCTGATCTGGCCTTCGACGATCATCGGATTAACCATCGTGCCGCAATCCTCCGCGACAGCGAAATCGAGGATCTCGACAAAACCGGTCTCCGGGTCGACGGCGACGACTGCACCATGGGTCGCATAAGAGAACACGCCTGTGCCGATCGCCGGCTCATAGGTCGCCGTTGCATCAAGCATCGGATCGACGCCTGGCGGCAGTCCATCCATTCGGAGATGCGCGACCTTGGCAATCTCGGCGACCGTGACCGATCCCTGCGGCCCCCACACGCCGCCGTCGGCGTAGCGCACTTCGGCCGGATCGACCTGCAGCAGGTGAGCGCCGATGCGGGTCAGCTTATCGCGCAACATTCGGGCGGCGCGCGCGACCGCACCTCCGGCCATTACCATACTGCGCGAAGCAAACGTGCCGAAGCCGAAGGCACTGATTTCAGTGTCGCCGTGGCGCACGGAGATCCGCGCCGGGTCGATGCCGAGTTCCTCCGCGGCGATCTGTGATAGGGCAGTCTCCAGGCCCTGGCCGTGGGACTGGATGCCGACCATCAGCACAGCGCTACCATCGGTCAGGATCCGTGCCGTGCAGCTCTCGTAGCCCGGGATGATGGTGAGGTCGCGGGAGGCGTACTCGGCCGCGCCGCCCGCGCTCTGCTCGGTGAACGAGGCAAAGCCTATGCCGATCAGCCTGCCGTCGGGCTCGCCCTGTCTCTGGCGGGCGCGCACCGCGGGCATATCGAGCAACTGGGCGCACAAACCGACAGCGGCGCGATAGTCGCCCCCGTCGTAGTGCATCCGGCCAACCGAGAGGTACGGCATCTGTTCGGGCCGGACCATGATTTCGGTGCGCAATTCGAAAGGATCTCGCCCGACCGCTCGCGCGACCTCGTCGATCGTTCGCTCGATCGCAAAGCACGCGCCCGTGCGGCCCACCCCGCGATAGGGGCCGAACGGCGTCTTGTTGGTCGCCACCGTACAACCGCGCGCCCGGTAATTGGCAATCGTGTAGGGCCCCGGCAGGCATCTCGCCGCCATGTTCGTCTCCGAAGTGGGCCCTCGCGGCCACATGCCGTAAGCGCCGGCATCAATGACGATCTCAGCATCGACGCCGAGCACCTTACCGTGCCGATCGGCATAGGCGGTGACCCGGTAATGGTGATCGCGGCTGTGAGCCGAAGCTAAGAGATGTTCGCTGCGGTCCTCGACCCAGCGCACAGGGTGATTGAGCGTCAACGCAAGCGCCGCCAGGATAATCTCTTCGGGGTAAAGCCGCGCCTTCGGGCCAAACCCGCCGCCGACATCGGGCGCAACGACCCGAACGGAGCGCTCATCAATGGCCAGATTCTCGGCAATCGCGACCCGCACCATATGCGGCGTCTGAGTCGAGGCATAGATCACGATTTCATCAAGCCGATGGTCGCGATAGGCAAGCACGGCACGCCCTTCGAGCGGAGCGGCCGATTGGCGGTTCATGCGGTAGCGGCGCGTCACTGTGACCTCGGCGGCGCGTGCAGCGGCCTCGATGTCACCGCCTCCGGTCGTCCGTTCGAGATAGAGATTGTCGCCCCACTGCTCATGGACGAGTTCAGGGCTGCCGTGCATATCCCGGAGGGGGTCCACCACCGCGTCGAGCACCTCGTAATCGACCGCGATCGAGGCGGCCAGGTCCTCGGCCTCGCCACGCATCGGGGCGAGGCAGGCAGCGATCGCCTCACCGACATAGCGCACCTTGTTGACGGCCAGCGGCGGCCAGGCTGACGACTTGGCGCCAGCCGCCTGGGTGGCGACCCGAACCGGCGCGAGCCGCGGCAGTTCGGTGGCGGTGAAGATCCGCCCGGTGGCTTCCGGCGGGACAGCAATCGCCTTGATCCGAGCATGCGCGTGGGGGCTTCGCAGGAAGGCGACCTCCATCGTGCCCGGCAATTTGATATCCGAGACGAACTCACCGCGACCGTGCAGGTGGCGCTCGTCCTCGCGGCGCAGCAGGGAGGCACCGACTCCCCAAGCCTCATTCGGCATTGGACGGTCTCCTTGACCATAACAACGTCGACATCGCTGATTGCGGGGCCGAGGTTCGCGCTGCCGGCTCGGCGAGAATCGTTGCCGGCGATGCCGTGGCGGATCTCAAATTCCGACCCGGCACAGTCGCAAATTAAAATCGCGCGCGGAGAACGCGATTGTCGGTGCGGAAAAGCCACTGTCGGCGATGGCGCATTCGCGATTCATTTGGAATATTTCGGATTGATCATGGCCCTGTTCTCCAAGT
>JAFMSA010000349.1 GCA_017353855.1 Alphaproteobacteria bacterium | reverse complement strand
GACGGCCAGCTCGCACCAGCCGACCAGGTGCGCCGCGTCGGTATCGGGACCCGTGTGCGCATGGTCTTCAGCGACGTCGCACACGGACTGTCACTGCCGCAATGGACGATCGACGACACCGCCCCGCAACCGCGGGACGTCTGGCGCTATCCGCTAGAGTAAGCAGCCCCCACGGATAAGTCCGGAGGCTTTCGGTAATTCGGAAGTCAGCGCTTACCAGCCTAGGTCGAAAGGCGACTCGAGACGACGCTGACCGGGAAGTTTAACACCGAGGTCCGAATGTCCACTCAGCTCCAGCCCCTCGAAGAAGAGGCAGTAAACAACGGGACAGGCGATGGAAAACCCCGGGATCAGCGGGGTGGAGTACCAGCAAGACGAGCGACGCGGATACGAAGTCCGCGAGTACTTACTGGAGAAGTGGGGGTGCGGATGCGGCGGCGCTGGTTGCTCGGCTGCGGGCGTCCCGCTGCAGACGGAGTATACCTGCCCGGCTTCGCGCGGCGGATCCGACGGGGTCGCCAACCTCACCCTGGCCTGCGAAGCTTGCAACGCGAAGAAGGGATTCACTGCCGGCAGACGTGTTTGTGAAGAGACAGCCGGACGTGCTGCGCCGTGTGCCAGCCCGGCACCCGCTGGCTGCGGCCGCCGGGGTCAGCACCACACGCTGGAGGCTGGTCAACGTCGCGGAGACCAGGCTTGCCGATCAAGTCGTCCAGTGGCGGTCGGACCAAATTGAAGCGGACGAGGTTCGGTCTCCCCAAGACGCACAGTCCGGATGTGGTGTGCGTCGGTTCGCGCGAGCCAGTGCTCGGCTGGGAGATCCTAGCGCTGCAAATCGGTTGCGCAGGACGGGGCCTGCCAGCGCACGCGTGCGCACGGAGGCGTGGGTTCCAGACCGGAGACATCATCCGCGCGATCGTGCCGGGCGGTAAAAAAGCCGGCGTGATCATCGCACGCGTGGCGATGCAGTTGGCAGTACTGCCAGGTGCTGCATCAGGCCAACGCGACTCCTATGCGACACGAGACGGGAAGGGCAGCGCTTCCTCCTCATGCCTGAAGGCGGGGGTCTGCGCGCTGAGTGCTTGATGACGCACACGACCACACTGGAATGGCGCGTTGAGGAGACCTGTCTCAACGCCTGGCCCGCATTGCGGGAGGTACTGCTCGACGGTTGGATCTTACGTATCAGCGACGGCCTGACGCGGCGAGCCAATTCGGCAAATCCGCTGCGACCGGTGGTCAGCGCGCCGCTCCGCGATTGCGAAGCGCTCTACCGCAAGCATGCGCTGCCGACGATATTTCGCGTGCCGTCCCTGGTCGACCCGTCGGTTGACGCTCAGCTCGCAGCCGCCGGCTATACCCGTGAAGGCGATAGCTGCGTCCTGTACGGTGACATTGACAACCTCGCCGCGGCACTCGATCCCGACGTGCTTCTCTTACCGCAAGCAACCTCGCAATGGTTTGCGGCGATGGCAGCGCTCCAGAACCACACGATCGAGCAGGCGCGGACGTACCGGCGGATCGTTGGCCAAATCGCGATTCCGTCGGTGTTCGCCGCGCTGCGGATAGATGGCGAGATTGCCGCACTTGCCTATGGCGCGATCCACGACGCTTTGCTCTGCTATGAATCGGTGATCACCGACGGGCGCCGGCAAAGGCGTGGCTATGCACGCCGGATCGTCGCGTCCCTCGCAGCCTGGGCCAAGCGCCACGGGGCGCGCGCCGCATGCCTCGAGGTTGACGCCAGCAACACGCCGGCGCGAGCGCTCTATGATGCGAGCGGTTTGAAGACGGAACTCTACCGCTATCACTACCGTCGCAAGCCACCAGCCGTTTGGCCGTGACAACTATGGGACGTCTTAGCGCCCGTCCTCTCGGCTATTGGGCCGGCGATTCAATGGAACCTCCCGATCATCGACCGAGCAGCCGTATATGAGCGCCGTACAAATCCGCCAAAGCTCCCGCGCGAGATGGGCGCGTCGAGATCCTTACAACCGGCTTATCGTCGGCCGGAGTTATCCGCTACCCGATCCTGCGGACGAGCGGCGAGGAAGCATCGGACCGTCGTTAGACGACCCCTTGCTTGCGCAGCGCCTCGACCTCCGCCGCCTCCAAGCCGAGCCACTCGCTGAATACCTCTGCCGTATCCTGTCCCAAAATCGGCGCCGGATTGACCGGCGGAGGCGCCCCGTCGAAGCGCACCGGCCAAGTTGGCATCGTCATCTGCCACTCGCCATGCGTCACGGTCTGCAGGATGCCACGGCGCGCGAAGCTCGGCTCATTAGTCAGCTCCATCGAATCGAAGACTGCGCCCGCGGGCACACCGGCGCCGCTGATCTGCGCCATTGCTTCCTCCTTGGTGCGCTGACGCGTCCAGCTGGCGATGATCTCGTCGACCTCGGCCTCGTGCTCGACGCGTGCCGCCGCGGTATCGTAGCGCGGATCACCGATCAGATCTTCACGCCCCATCAGCTTCAATAGCCGCGGCCAATGCTCCGGATTGGCGCGGCTCGTCAAAAGATAGACGTAGTCGTTCGGGCCCTGCGGCTTACAGGGGTAGATGCCGGAGGGGGCATTGTTGCCGGCCGCCGGGCGGCGCGGCGCGGCCGTGCGGTGCCGCGCCTGGCTGATGAACATGCCGCGGCTGTAATGCATGACCGAATCTTGCATCGCTGCCTGCAGGCGTCGTCCCTTGCCGGTCTGCACGCGCTGATAGAGTGCGCTGACGATGCTGAACGCGAGCAGCATGCCGGTGCCGGTGTCGCCGATCGTCGGGCCGGGCTTGACCGGCCTGCCGCCAGGCTCGCCGGTGATGCTCATCGCTCCGCCGCAAGCCTGCGCGATCGGATCGAAGCACAAGCCTTTTTCGTATGGGCTGCCCTCGCCGAAGCCTTTGACTTGCGCATAAATGATGCGCGGGTTGAGGGCACCGACGACATCATATCCCAGTCCCAGCCGTTCGACGGCCCCGGGCGCAAAATTCTCGGTGAAGACATCGGCCTGCTTGGCCATGTCCTTTACCAAGGCCAATCCGCGCTCGGATTTGAGGTTGACGGTGATCGACTTCTTGTTGGCGTTGTAGGCCATGAAATAATATGGGTCAGGCATGCCGATGCGGCCGGCCTCGCCGCCTTTCGGGTTCTCCACCTTGACCACTTCCGCGCCCATCCAGGCGAGCGCCTCGGTACAGCTCGTTCCGGCCTCGAACTGCGTCAGATCGAGGACGCGAATACCGCTCAGGCAATTCGGAGATACAGCGTTTCCATCCATTTTTCGTAACTCCTTTCGGATTGATCGCACCGGCACCTCATTACTAGGCCTTGCCGGCTCCCGCCCCTCTCCCACATGCGCGAGAAGGGGCGGAACACCGCGCGGCTGAGCCGTGCGCGCTTAGGCCTGCCCCTCCTGCTGCAGGGTCCGCTGTACCGCCGGACGCGTCATCATGCGGTCAAAGTGTGCCGCGCAGTTTGCCGGCAATCTCATGCCGAGCCGCTTTGTCGCCCAGAATTCGACGTAGAACAACGCCGTATCGGCCGCCGAAAAATCATTGCCGGCGATATAGCTCTTACCGGCGAGCGCATTATCGAGCACGGCAAAACCCTTTTCGACGACTTCACGCCCGGCGGCCTTGACTGCGTCGTGGTCGGCCACCGAGGGTGCGAAGCGTTCCGTACGAAACAGGCGAGCAAAACCCTGCCCGTGCATCGTACCCACGGCATACTCCATCGCCTCCATTGCCCGGATATCGGCTTCCGCATCCTTCGGCAGCAAATTCGCCTGATGGCCGAGCCAGCGGGCAATGACGGGATATTCGGTCAGGACCGACCCGTCATCGCGCTCGAGTGCCGGGACCTTTCCTTTCGGGCTGACCCCGGTAAAGGGAGGCTTGAACTGCGCACCCTCGCGCAGATTAACCGGCTCGAGCTGATAGGGCTTGCCGACCTCCTCGAGCAGCACGTGGATGCCGATCGAGCACGCACCCGGCGCGTAATAGAGCTTCATCCGGAGTTCCTCGCTTGGTTGAAAGGGCGACTCGCGAGGGCAGATTTAACATGTCCTTTCCGCTCGGCGAAAGCTGATGCCCTATCTTGTCTGTATAGCGGTCATCTCGATCATTGCCCTGGGCCCCGGCCGAGCCGCCGCGGCCGACGTCGAGGCTGTCGCACCCGGGGGGCCGGGTGTGCTGACTATCTGTCGCGATTGGCTCTTGACGCACTCCTGCAAGACTTATCAGCATATCGACCTGCCGCCCCGGATCGCGGTCGGCGATACCGTGACACTCACATTCGGCAGCAACCCCAAGGAATACGAATTCCCGGTTGCCCGGATCGTACTGAAGGACCGCCACTGCACACTCTTCAGCCAGGCGGCCGGAAACCCGCACGCAATGGACAAGATCAACCTCGCCCGGTGCCGCCGCGCCTCCGAAGGGCGCTGAAACCGCCCCTATCTCGTCAGATGATCCCTTCGCCGCGCAGCGCCTCGACCTCTGCGGTATCGAGGCCGAGCCATCCGCCGAGGATCTCGGCATTGTGCTGGCCCAGGACCGGCGACGGCTTCACGCGCGCCGGCGCGCCGTCGAAACGCACCGGCCAAGCCGGCATCCTGTATCGGCCGGTTGTCGGGTGGTCGACTGTCTGCATGATGCCCCGCTGGGCAAGCGAGGGATCGTTCATCAGCTCGAGCGTATCGTGCACCGCGCCGGCCGGCACGCCGGCGTCGCCGATGATCTTCATCGCCTCGTGCTTGGTGTGCCTGCGTGTCCAGGCCGCAATGATCTCGTCGACCTCGGCGGCCCGCTCGCCGCGGGCGGGCCCGGTATCGTACCGCGGATCGCCGATCAGATCCTCGCGCCCGATCACCTTCAGCAGCCGCGTCCAATGTTCCGGATTGGCCCGGCTGGTAAAAACGTAGACGTAGTCGTTCGGCCCGCCGGGCTTGCACGGGTAGAGCGCCGATGGTGCCAGCAGGGTGCTCGACCGGCTGCTGCCGCCGCGGAGCTGGGCCTGGCCGCTCAGCTGCGTGCGCGAAAACGGCACGCGCATGTAATGGACCATCGCGTCCTGCATCGCGACCTGCAGCCGCCTCCCCTTGCCGGAACGATCGCGCTGGCGCAACGCCCCCAGAATGCTCACTGCCATCAGCATGCCGGTGCCGGTGTCGCCAAACGAGGGGCCGGGTTTGACCGGCGGACGGTCGGCATCTCCGGTCACGCTGATCGGCCCGCCTGCGGCTTGCGCAATCATGTCGAAGGCAAGGTTCTTTTCGTACGGGCTGCCTTC
>JAFMSA010000348.1 GCA_017353855.1 Alphaproteobacteria bacterium | reverse complement strand
GCTGGTCTTCTCTGCCGTCGAGCTGATCGGAGCGCAAGCCCTTCACAAAGTCGATCGTCTTATCGATCCGCGATTTCATCTCCGAGAGGCTGTTGTCGATGGCTGGAAATTCGGGCACCGACACGCCGGCCGCGCGACCAGCGCCAAGGGCATGCTCGCAGGCCTGCCGTACCTGGCGGGCGAACGTGAACATGTCGGGATAGAGCCGCCAGTTCAAGAGAACATTCTCCTCCCATTTCTGCGCGGCGGCGTGCGCCTCGCCCTTTTCGATGACTCCCTTGAGACCGCCGAGCAATTGCAGGAACACCGGCACGGAGGCGTGGTACATCGAAATCGCCATGGAATGCTCCTCCTCATCGTTACTCACAATGACGCCGCGGCGATCTTAGCGGCGCCTGAGAAGGGCGTGAAGCCCGTTGCCGCAGTTGACAGTCTGCAGCCGGCCCGATACCACTCGGGGCCAAGAAACAATACCCCCGGCCTTCCCGCCCCCCTGCGCGCGCGGGCGGGTTAGGGTGCGGATGCGCAGCGTGGCGGGAGGAAAGGAGCGCGTGTCTTGCCACCACTCCTAGAAGTCAAAGATCTACACACCGAGTTTCGCACCGGCGCCGGGGTTGTGCCGGCGGTCGACGGCATCTCCTACACGGTCGAGCGCGGCGAGACGGTCGCGATCGTCGGCGAGAGCGGCTCCGGCAAAACCGCCGGGGCGCTATCGATCCTGCGGCTGATCCCGGATCCGCCCGGGCTCATCACGCGTGGCCAGATGCTGTTCGACGGTCGCGACCTCTTGCGGCTGTCGGACGAAGAACTCCGCCAAGTGCGCGGCGGCGACATCGGCATGATCTTTCAGGAGCCGATGACCTCGCTCAACCCGGTCTTGACGATTGGCCGGCAGATCACCGAGACGCTCGAGCAGCATCGCGGCACCGACCGAGCCGCCGCACACCAACGGGCGATCGAACTGCTCCGGCTCGTCGGCATCTCCGATCCGTTACGGCGTTTAAAGCAGTATCCGCATCAGTTCTCGGGCGGCATGCGGCAGCGCATCATGATCGCGATCGCGCTTGCCTGCGACCCCAAGCTCATCATCGCCGACGAGCCGACTACGGCGCTCGACGTGACCATCCAGGCGCAGATCCTCGAATTGATGAAGCAATTGACGCGCCGGCTCAACGTCGCGCTGATCATCATCACCCATAATCTCGGTATCGTGGCACGCTACGCCAATCGAGTGAATGTCATGTATGCCGGGCGCATCGTCGAAAGCGGCCCCGCCGGCAAGATCTACCACGAGCCGCGGCATCCCTACACGAGGGCGCTGTTGCGGTCGGTGCCGCGGCTCGACCGCCCCCGCCGGGCGCGGCTCGATCCGATCGAGGGCCAGCCGCCCGACCTCATGCGGCTCGACGACGGCTGTGCGTTTCGGCCGCGCTGCCAATACGCGATCGGTCTCTGTGGCAGCCGACGGCCGGCGCTCGAACCGGCGGTTGAGGCTGATCACCTCGCTGCCTGCTTCCGCGCCACCGAGCTTCTCGCCGAGAACGGCAGAGCGGCATGAGTACAACCGAAACCATGGCCGCGGCGAAGCCGCTGCTCGAGGTTAACGGGCTGCGGATGTATTTCCCGGTGATCGAAGGCGTACTCATCGGTCGCAAGGTCGGCGAGGTAAAGGCGGTCGACGGCATTGATCTCACGATCCGCCGCGGCGAGACCATGGGGCTGGTTGGCGAAAGCGGCTGCGGCAAGACCACAACCGGCCGCTGTATTCTGCGCCTCGAGCGGCCGACCGGTGGACAAATCCTTTACGATGGCCTCGACATAGCCAAACTCAGCCGCAAGGAACTCATAACACTGCGGCGGCGCATCCAGGTCATCTTCCAGGATCCGTACAGCTCGCTGAACCCGCGCATGAAGGTCGGCGACATCCTCGATGAACCGATGCGCGTGCACGGCGTGAGCGGCGATGCCCGCCAGAGGGCGGCGCGCGTTGGCGAGTTGCTCTCCATCTGCGGCCTCAACCCGGCGTTTGCGGACCGCTACCCGCACGAAATGTCTGGCGGACAGCGTCAGAGGGTCGGGATCGCCCGCGCACTGACGCTTGAACCGGAGTTCATCGTCTGTGACGAGGCGGTCTCCGCCCTCGACGTGTCGATCCAGGCGCAGGTGATCAATCTGCTGGAAGATCTGCGCGCCCGCTTCGGTCTGACCTACCTGTTCATCGCTCATGACCTTTCCGTTGTCAGGCACATCTGCCAACGAGTTGCGGTCATGTATCTGGGGCGTATCGTCGAACTGGCCGAATGCGACGAACTGTTCGACAACCCGCTTCATCCCTATACTCGGGCGCTGCTGTCGGCGGTGCCGGTGCCAGACCCGGCGGTGGAGTCGGCAAGAGCATTCCAGCCGGTCAAGGGCGAGGTGCCGAGCCCGATCAATCCGCCGTCGGGCTGTGTGTTCCATCCGCGCTGCCCGATTGCGGTCGCTGAATGCGGACGGACGCGCCCGGAATTTCGCGAATTACGGCCGGGGCATTGGGTGGCATGCAGCCAGGTAGACAGCCCGCCGTGCCAGGAGCAGCTCGCCAGGGACGTCGCCGCGGCGACAAACGGCGGTTCAACAGCAGGTCATCGGTGACCGAAACGGAGAAAACAATGGGACGCAGATCGTGGCGTTTGGCAGTCGGGCTGGGTGCCGCACTCGCCGGAACCCTCCCGGCAACGGCGCAGGAGGGCGCCAAATACGGCGGCACGCTGACCTATATGATTCCCGCCGAGTCGCCGCCGAGCTTCGACGCTCACCGGGAGGAAACTTATGCGACGATCCATTCGGCGGCGCCGTTCTACAGCGTGCTGGTCCGGATCAACCCGGAAAACCCGTCATCGACGACCGATTTCGTCTGCGATCTGTGTACGGAGATGCCGAAGCCCACCGATGACGGCAAGACCTATACGTTCAAGATCCGTCCGGGAGTCAAGTTCCACAACGGCGATCCGCTGACCGCTGCCGATGTGGCGGCGAGCTGGAACGAGATCATCTTCCCGCCACAAGGCGTGCTGAGCCCGCGCGCCAGCAATTACATGATGGTCAAGGACGTCGAAGCGCCGGATCCGACAACCGTCGTCTTTCATTTAAAGTTCGCAACAAGTGCTTTTCTGCCGGCGCTCGCCGATCCCTACAATTGGATCTATGAGAAGAAGATCCTCGACAAGGATCCCCACTGGTACGAGAAAAACATCATGGGCTCCGGTCCGTTCAAATTCGCCGGATTCGAGGTCGGTCAGCAAATCAAAGGGGTACGCAATCCCGAGTATTATCGCAAAGGGCTGCCCTATCTCGACGGCTTTGTCGGCGTCTATGCGCCAAAGCAGTCTGTGCAGCTCGACGCGATCCGTGCCGACCGGGCGGCGACCGAGTTCCGTGGCTATCCGCCCTCGGCTATGGACCAGCTGAAGCAGCAGCTCGATGACAAGATCAAGGTCCAGCAGAGCGACTGGAATTGCAGCAGCATGGTGATGTTCAATCACAAAAAGAAACCGTTCGACGATGTGCGGGTGCGTCGCGCCCTGACCCTGGCAATCGACCGTTGGGGCACGGCGCCGGGTCTATCCAAGATCGCCAATGTGCGCACGGTCGGCAGCATCGTCTTTCCCGGCTCGCCGCTGGCGCCGACCAGGTCTGAGCTCGAGACCATTGCCGGGTTCTCGCCCGATATCGAGAAATCGCGGGCGGAGGCGAAACGACTGTTGAAGGAGGCCGGCCAGGAGGGCCTCACCTTCGAGCTGCTCAATCGCAATGTCGACCAGCCCTACAAATATGTCGGCACCTGGCTCATCGATCAGTGGAGCAAAATCGGACTTCACGTCACCCAGCGCGTCGTCCCGACCGGCCCGTGGTTTGGGGCGATGCGCAGCGGCGACTACAGCGTCGTGTCGTTCGCCAACTGCCACAGCGTGGTGAACCCGGTGATCGACGTGCAGCCTTATCTGCCGAATTCGGCCTACTCGGCACAATACGGTTATTTCGAAGATCCCTCGGAGGTCGCCCTGTACGACAAGCTGCTGCACGAGACCGATCCCCACGAGCAACACGCCCTGATGTTCCAGTTCGCCAAGCACGTGATGGATACAGAAGCCCATACCGCCTTTTTACTGTGGTGGTATCGTATCGTGCCGTTGCGATCTTACGTGCACGGCTGGAAGATCAGCCCGAGCCATTACATCAATCAGGACTTGTCGACGATCTGGCTCGATCCGCCGCACTGCGGGGCGTGTACCGCAGAACCGCAGCCCGCGGGATAAGCTCGGGACGGTACCGCCGCTGACCCTCCGGTTGCCCGGGGCAAAACAGCGGCGGCAAAGAACGGGAGGAGGACGATGGGACTGCGCTTGCTGTTGTCGGGGGTGGGGTTGGCCGTCGTCCCGCCGCCTGGCATTCTGAGCTCGCGCTCCAACTTCACAAGGGACTGCCTTATCTCGACGGCTTCGTCGGAATTTAGGCGCCAAAGCGTTGGGCACCTGGATTAACCGCAAGGAGAAACCGTTCGACGACGTGCGGGTGCGCCGCGCCCTGGTGCTGGCACTCGACCACTGGGGCAGCACGGCCGGCTTGTCCAAGGTGAGCCTGATGCACACCGTCGGTGGCCTCATTTTCCCCGGCTCGCCGTTGGCGGAGAGCAAGGAGCAATCGGAACAGATCCCGGGCTTCTGGCCCGAGATAGACAAATCGCGTGCCGAAGCGCGCCGGCTATTGAAAGAGTCCGGCGCCGAGGGGCTCAGCTTCGAACCCGTCAACCGCAACGTCGATCAGCCGTACAAATACCTTGGAACCTGGCTGATCGATCAGTGGAGCAAGATCGGCCTGCATGTAACGCAGCGCGCCGTCCCTGCCGGTCCGTGGTTCGCGTCGCTGCGGGGCGGCGATTTCGCAGTCAGTACCGGCGGCGTCTTGCCACGCCATCGTCAACCCGGTCATGGATGTGCAAGCCTGGCTGCCGCGCTCGGTCAGCACGCAGAATTACGGCTATTACGAACACGACGAAGAACTCGCCATTTACAACAAGTTGCTGCACGAGACCGATCCCGCGGCGCAGCGGGCTCTGGCATGCCCGTTCGACAAGGGTGTGCTGGCGAACAAGCGCATTTCATCTCCGCATTCTGGCGGAACCGGCTCGTGCCGCTGCGCTCCTGCTGGAAGATTGGCCCGAGCCGCTACGCGAACCAGGATCTGTCGACGATCTGGCTGGCGCCGCCGCACTGCGGCGAGTGCACCGAAAAGCCGAAACC
>JAFMSA010000904.1 GCA_017353855.1 Alphaproteobacteria bacterium | reverse complement strand
ATTTCGACCCGGTATGGTCGTGGCCGAAGCCACTCCAGCGGCCGCATCCGCCGATCCTTCTGGGAGGCGAGACCGATTACACGTTGAGGCGCGTTGTCGAATATTGCGACGGCTGGATTCCCCGCCCGGTCGGCGGTTTTACCCCGCAGGGGGCGGTCGAGCGCCTGCGGCGGATGGCGGAAGCGAGGGCTCGCGATCCCCGATCCTTGTCGATTTCGGTGTTCCGCGCGCCGGCAGACAGGGCCGCGCTGCGCGAATATCGCGAAGCCGGGATCGATGAGGCGCTGCTGGAGATCCCCGATCTCGGCCGCGACGAAATCCTGCAGCTCCTCGACCGCTACACGCCATTGACAACGGCATGATCAGGGAAGAACTCGTCTTCGTCGCGACCTGCGACATTTCGGGTCTCGTCCGCGGCAAGGGGTTTCCGGCACGAGAGCTTCCGGCGCGACTGAACAAAGGGGTCGGCTGGACCGGCAGCAATCTGATGATGTCGCCGTTCGGCCCGATCTGGGACACGCCGTTCGGTACCGCCGGCGACTTCATGATCGTGCCGGACCCGGCGGTCGAAGTGCGCGTCGACTTTGGCGACGGCTCGGCGATCGAGCATTTCTTTTTGGGCGACATCCGCAATACCGATGGCAGTGCGTGGGAGTGCTGCCCGCGCGAATTCCTGCGACGCGCCGTCAGGCAGCTCGACGAAGCGGCGGGCCTGCGGCTCGTCGCGGCATTCGAGCAGGAATTCCTTTACACCGGGATCTCCGGCCGCCCGGGCGACGCTTACGCGCTCGGCGCTTTTCGCCGCCAGGACAGCTTTGGTGAAACCTTCACCGCCGCGTTGCGCGCCGCAGGTGTCGTTCCCGACACATTCTTGGCCGAATACGGCCCTCGTCAGTTCGAGGTGACGGTCATGCCGCAGCCGGCGCTGACGGCGGCCGATCACGCAGTGATCACGCGCGAGATGGCACGCGCTGCCGCGCACCGGCTTGGGCACCGCGCGATCTTCTCACCGAAGCCCGATCCGGAGCTCGTCGGCAACGGTGTGCATATACATATGAGCCTTGTTGACCGTGCGGGTGTCCCGGTCACGCATGCGCCTGGCGAGCCGATGGAGCTGAGCCGGCCGGCGCAGCATTTTCTGGCTGGCGTATTGCACCACATGCCCGCGATCTGCGCGATCACCGCACCCTCGCCGGTCTCCTATCACCGCCTCGTACCCAATGCTTGGGCGCCGACGGTTATCGACCTCGTGCGCCAGGACCGTGGCGCGTGCCTGCGCATCTGCCCGACCTTTGCCGCCGCGACGCCGGCCGAGCTGACGCGACAGTTCCATGTCGAATTCCGCAGCAGCGACGCCGCGGCGAGCCCTTATCTGGCGCTGAGCGCCGTGATCTTCGCCGGCGCCGACGGCATTCGGCGCGGGCTGCCGTTGCCTACCGGAACGCCGCCCGAGCTGCCCCACTCGCTCCCCGAGGCGCTGGACCGGCTCGCCGCCAGCGAGACGGTCGCCCAATGGTTCGGCCTCACGCACTTTGACGCCTATGTGCGCTTCAAGCGGGTGGAGGCGGAAAAACTCGCCGGCTTGTCGCCGGCCGAGCTGTGCGCCCGCTACGCCGAGGTTTATTAGGGCCGTGGCGGGAAGGACTCCATCGACCC
>JAFMSA010000347.1 GCA_017353855.1 Alphaproteobacteria bacterium | reverse complement strand
CGCCCAAGACTGGAACAGCGTCATCGCCTCCGGGATGCGCAGCGGATCGACCTGGAGACCCTCTTCGAGGCAATCCATTTGCCCACGGCGCCAGCGATCCGCCACTCCATGGCTAAGCCACCCGATCCCAATGAACACGTCGATCGCGCTCACAAAATGCTGATCAGCGAGCGTCACTTCAGCAGCTTTGGCGATGCGGTCGGCAAGCGGTATCCGATTCTTCCGGCTCATTGCACGGTCGACTCACTGTACGGTGCAACGTCATACTAACGTCAGCCGCCCAACGCGGCCACATGCTCGAGATCGTGCCGGCGTTGGCTTGCCAATCGCTCGTAGCTGGCCCGATTCTTGACAGCAACCAACGTGTGGGGACTGCCGCGCTTTTCCGTTGAGAGGTCGAGGTCGCACTTCGTAGCCTTGACACTCTCCTCTACGTGGCTTCTCCGCTCCTGTGCCGCCTTCAGGCGCCATTGCTGTTGGTCGGAAGCAACCAAAAACGCGCCCAGCACCCGGCAGTCGGCGCATCCGCATTGGAGCGGATTAGTCCGGGCCCAGTCCCGCGGCGCTTCCAGCGGCATCGCGATGCGCTTGCGCAAGTGGTCGAGAACCACTTTGCGGAGGCGATTGACCGCCGGCCACCCCACGCTTTCCGCGCGCTCGGCAAACGCCCGAGCGGCGGGGACCAGCGCATCATCCATCTTGTATCTCTTCGGCCAAGCCAGCAGATGCTCGATCGCTCGCATCGCAAGCCCGTCATCGATCCGGCCGGTGGCCGTCAGGAGATCGACCACGAAGCCCGACCTCACCGGCTCGAAGCGAACTCGGGGATCGAGCGGAGCCGGCCCCGCCGGATCGCCCGGCAGGACATCGATCAAAGCGGCGCCAATCTGGATCGCATCGCCCGCGAAGTCCGCCGGAACGCAACGCAGCAGCAGATCCCCGCAGGCGCTCAGTCGATCCGCGGCGCTACGTCTGACAATCCGGACCAGAAGGTCCGTCGCACGCGGCGCCGGAAGGAGCGCCGCGGCCCGGATGATCGCCGCGTTGTCGTGCGCCTCGTAATCGCCTTCGGCGGACAGCCCGGCGATGAACGCATCGATCTGCGCGACATTGCCGAGGCGGCCCTGCAAATCGAGCATCCGGCTGACATCGGTATTGCCCGAATCGCGCCACGTTTGACGCGGCCAGGAGCGCAGCATGTGCCCCGACAACTCGTCAGCCTCACGCCACAGCGGCGACTGGATCGCTGACTCGCTCGTCTCCCAGCGCGCTGTCAGATCTTCGAGATACGGCAGCGTCGTGCTTAGGCCGGCCCGGTTCAGCACGGCCAGTCTCCGCGCGGTCGGCCACAATATAAGGCCGGCGCGGCGATAGGTACGCTCGAAGGATGCGCCCTCGTTACCCGTCGCTTCATGGAAATACTGCTCGTCCGGCGTCAGGTTCTCGAACGCATCGGTGGGGCACAGCTCCTCCTCACTAAACGGAACGTCGCTGAACCCGGCCTTGCCCCCGTCCGGACGTCGCCACTCGGACAGGATCAGCTCCTGATCGACGACCTCGCCCACCTCGAATTCTTCGCCATCCAGCTCGTATCGGCTCCAGCGGCGACGGCCGTAGTAGCCAGTATATTCGGCAATGCCGCTCTGCTCGATCGACACGAGAGCAAGGTGCACATCGCAATCCGCCTCTGCGGCAGCCTTGACCAGCACAGACGCCACCCCCGCATCGGCGCCCTTGAGGGCGTTGAAAGATAGTTCCGCCGGCGTATAGGCATGCTCCAAGGGCAGGACCAGCTTATCTGGTTCGCCCTCGGCGCCTGCCCAGCTCCGTAGCAGCTCCACGATCCGCTTCTGCTCCGCGCGGTAATCAGGCGCCCTCATCACAGGCTGCTCGCCGAGGAAGCGCAGATTGTAGACAAGGGTTACACGATGCCCGGCGGTAACAGGGCGCACTTCATGGACGCAGTCGGCATAAAAAGCCGCGAAACCGATTTGCGAGGGTTCCTCCGGATACAGGTCGAGCATCTCCTCCCGGCCGAGATGCTTTATCACCAATTCACCGCCGCTGTGTGTGGAAGGTAGCGCGAGCACCATCGTCGCGAACATGCCGGGAACTTTCTCCGTGTCGCGGTGATGGACGAAGTAGCTGCCGACGTCGTAAACGAGAAGCTTGTAGAAGTCGGCCTCAATCGGTGCGTCCACGCCGAGCCCGAGAGCTGCTTCGGTGACGAGTTCGGCCAGAGTTTTCTCCCAACAACGCCCGCCGATCCGTACCTTGCCGGAATCAATCTGCCAGGTTCTCCGGACTTCACGATCGACCACCGTCTGCGCGCCTCGCCCATAAGGAGCTGCTTGGGCAATCGCGACGAGCCGCTCAGCTTGGACGGGTAGGAGCGGAAAGGCGATCCTGCCCACACCATCGACGTCGACCATCGGCATGAAGATCTCTCGAGTCCCGCCGACGCAAAAATCGCCAGGCCGCTCTACGGAGCGAAGGCTGTTAAGGAGAGCGGTACCGATCAACGACATGGCAACTCCGGATGGGCTGCATCGCATGCGGAATAAGCAACGTCGGATGGTTCGATCCCATCAACGAACAGTTGTTCCTTGGACGCACATTCGCGTCTTTGATACCAACGGTTCGCTCTGAGTCTAGACGTGACATCTCGACCAGCGGCAGCCGCTAGTGAAAGACGCGCGTTAGTTAAGGAGTGGCCGAAGATACGGGCTCGCCCCTGGGCTAACCGATGGGAAGAGCTTCCAGATCATGGACATATGAAAGCTGGGATTTCCGCCACCGCGAGGAGGTTCCCGCCTACATCCCCCTTACCATCGGCAATCCGTCGCTCTCCGATGAAGAGTGGGGTGGTGCCCAGGGGCGGAATTGAACCACCGACACACGGATTTTCAGTCCGTTGCTCTACCAACTGAGCTACCTGGGCCCGCGACAGTGGCCGCTTATAGAGGAAGCGCGGTGATCCTGTCCAGCTGAGGGTTCGAGGGCTGATACTGCTCGCCATGGCGCGCGCACCAGCCGACCGCGATGGCGTTGCGGACTCACTATTCAAACAGGACGACCCCGCGTGCGACGTCACCCGCCAGCATCAACCGAAAGCCCTCGTTGATCTCGTCGAACCTGTAGGTCCGGCTGATCAGGTCATCGAGGTTGATTTTCCTTTCGAGATCGAGGTCGGCCAGAATCGGGAAATCGATATTCGGCCGCACCGAGCCATAGTACGTGCCGCTGATGACCTTTTCGCCGTACACGAGCTGAGAAGGGCTGACCGGCGCCCGGGTGGCAAAGGCCGGGATGCCGACCAGAACCGCCCGCCCGCCGGGTGCGACGGCATCGACCACCTGTAACGCCGTCCTTTCGCTGCCGATGGCGTCGAAAGCCGTGTCGACGCCGAGGCCGTCCGTCATCTCCCGCACCCGTTCGACGACGTCCCCGGAATTCGCATTGATCGTCTGCGTCGCACCAAACGCCCGCGCGTAGTCGAGCTTGTTGTCGCGCAAATCGCAGGCAATGATCGGGCTGGCCCCGGCCAGCCGCGCGCCTTGCACAACATTTAGCCCGACACCGCCGCACCCGATCACGAGTACGCTCGAGCCCGCAGGAACCCGGGCGTGACGAATGACGGCCCCGATGCCGGTAGCGACGCTGCATCCTATGATTGCCGCGTGAGCGAACGGCAGGTCCTTCCGAATTTTGATGACCTGCTCCGAAGGGCAGACGACTTCCTCCGAGAACGTGCCGATCCGCGCCATCTGATTGACGGGCTCGCCATTTAGCTTGACCCGCGACGTGCCGTCATGCATCCGCCACCGTGGTGTGTCGTTATGCCCGATGCATAGCACCGTCTGCCCGGAGGAGCAGTAGCGGCACCGGCCACAATGCGGCCGGAACGAGAAGATCACGTGGTCGCCGGGCTCGACATGGCTGATCCCAGGCCCGTTCTCGATGACGATACCGGCGGCCTCGTGCCCGAGCACCATGGGCAGGGGCAACGGCCAATCGCCGTTCATAATGTGCCAGTCGCTCATGCACACACCAGCCGCCTTGACTTGCACACGAACCTCGCCGGCTCGCGGCGGCTCCTGCTCGAGATCGAGGATCTGCAGTGGCTGGTTGATTTCGGTCAAAACGGCGGCGCGCATATCATCCCTCCTCCCGTGAACCCGGCCATGGCAAGAGTCCCGCTCCTTCCCCTAGATCAGCAATTGTAATGACGTCCGGCGGCGGCCTATCCGTCCGCGGCAGCCTCGCCCGGAGCGGCCATCATGGTCTCCGCCACAAGACCGGCATTGGTGCGGATCGCGTGCTCTATGGCCTCGCCAACCTCGGTATGGTCTTTTAAATACGCCTTGGCGTTCTCTCGTCCTTGGCCGATGCGCTGGCCGTCGTAGGAGAACCACGAGCCCGATTTCTCGACGACGCCAGCCTGGACCCCGAGGTCGATCAGCTCACCGCGTTTCGAGACGCCTTCGCCGTACATTATATCGAAGTCAACCACCTTAAACGGTGGCGCCATCTTGTTCTTGACGATCTTCACGCGCGTCTGGTTGCCGATCACCTGATCGCGTTCCTTGATCGCGCCGATGCGCCGGATGTCGAGGCGAACCGAAGCGTAAAATTTCAATGCATTGCCGCCGGTCGTCGTTTCCGGATTGCCAAACATCACCCCGATCTTGAGGCGGATTTGATTGATAAAGATCACCATTGAACGCGAGCGCGAGATCGAGCCCGTCAGTTTGCGTAACGCCTGGCTCATCAGCCGGGCGTGCAGTCCGACATGGCTGTCGCCCATCTCGCCCTCGAGCTCGGCGCGCGGCACCAGAGCGGCGACCGAATCGATGACCAGAACATCGATCGCGCCGGAGCGAACCAGGGTATCGGCTATCTCAAGCGCCTGTTCTCCGGCGTCGGGTTGGGAAATCAACAGATCGTCGACATTGACGCCGAGTTTGTTTGCATAGGCCGGGTCGAGCGCGTGCTCGGCGTCGATGAAGGCACAGGTCCCGCCGGCCCGCTGTG
Source organism: Alphaproteobacteria bacterium (assembly GCA_017353855.1). Classification (GTDB taxonomy): domain Bacteria; phylum Pseudomonadota; class Alphaproteobacteria; order ATCC43930; family CGMCC-115725; genus AP-15. Next base: position 267 of record JAFMSA010000347.1, on the reverse strand, counting down.
CCTCGGCGATGACGTGCAGCGCCAGCGTGGTCTTCCCCGAGCTCTCCGGCCCGTAGATTTCAACGACCCGGCCGCGCGGCAACCCGCCGATGCCAAGGGCGATATCGAGGCCTAAGGAGCCGGTGGAGATGACTTCGGTATCTGCCGCGGCTTCGCGCGAGCCGAGCTTCATGATCGAACCTTTGCCGAAGGCGCGTTCGATTTGCCCGAGTGCAGCGTCCAAAGCCCGCTGTTTGTCCATCGCTTCCTTGTCCAAGAGGCGCAATG
>JAFMSA010000903.1 GCA_017353855.1 Alphaproteobacteria bacterium | reverse complement strand
AGCACCCTCGGCGAGCGCGTCGAAGCCGCTCTTGATCAAATCCATCGGCGCCTGCGCCCAGGTGAACACCGCCTGGAACATCAAAAAAAGCACCGCCAGCAGGATCACGAGGCCGAGAACCGGGTTCAGTACGACGCGGTCGAGGCGCCGGGTGAAGCTGTCGGGCCGGCCCGGTGTCCTCACTGCAGCGTGAAGAATTCGGTCGGCCTCCCGTTGTGTCGCGCGCAGTTGCGCCGCATTGGGCTCGGACCAGGCATCGCCGTGCGGGGATAATCCGCCCGGCAGGCCGCGTTCGCCGATCACCGCGTCGATCCGCGCGAGAAGATCGGACGTGCCGCCGCGCCGCACGGCGACGGACGCGACGACCGGGATGCCGAGCTCGGCCGACAACCGGTCGAGGTCGATCTCGAACCCGCGGTGGCGGGCAATATCGAACATATTGAGCGCCAGGATCATCGGCCCGCCGAGGCGTCTCAGCTCGAGCGCCAGACGCAGCGCCACCCGCAGGTTCGTCGAATCGGCCACGCAGACGAGCAGGCGCGGGACATCCTCGCCGGCCAGGCGTCCCAGCACGATGTCGCGGGTGATGATCTCGTCGAGACTGCGGGCGCGCAGGGAATATGTGCCGGGAAGGTCGATCAGCCGCACGGAAATGCCGCCCGGCGTCGCTGCCAGGCCCTCCTTGCGTTCCACCGTAACGCCGGGATAGTTCGCGACTTTCTGGCGGCTGCCGGTCAGCGCGTTGAAGAGGGCCGTCTTGCCGCTGTTGGGATTGCCGACGAGCGCGACGCGGGCCGGCAACACGAGCCCGCTCATCGGCGCTCCGGCTCGACCAGGATCGAGGCGGCCTCCCGCCGACGCAAGGCAACCGTTGCGTCATTCACGCGCACCGCGATCGGGTCGCCACCGAACAGACCTTGATGGAGTATTTCGACCCGGGAGCCTTCGACAAAGCCGAGCTCGATCAGCCGGCGCTCGAGTTCGGCGGCGGACAGCCCGTCTATGCCGGCCGCGACGCGGATCGCTCGAATTCGGCCGGCGAAACCGACCCCAGCGGCGCCGAGCGCCAAGGTGCAGTCCGACATTTCTTTCGCGGCGGCCATGGATCCTACCCGAACCTCGGTCCGCAACCTATTGCGACTTGCTCTCAGTTGCAACGGTCGCATGGCTGGCATTCGCACACCCCGCCCTGGCATTGCCGGCCACGATTTCAGGTGGCCTCAGCGCTCATCCGCCGATGCGCCGGTGGCCGGGCCGCAAGGTTCCGCCTTCGGGTTGCCGGGCCGTCCGGCCTGAATCACGAGCCAGGCGACGCGACAGTTGCCCATACAGGACCCGCGAGCAGACGGCCGCAGCACACCCTCGCGTCGAAACACATGCGGTACCCGTCTGTTCGTAAGGCGGCTTCGGCCCTCTCCGCTTGCCGACGCCGGGTGTTCGAGGGGTGAGACCCCCATGCCAATCCGGCTCCGGACCGCCCGGTGGCACCGCCGGGCAGCCAAGGCTCGATCGGGAACGGGTGAGCCTCTCAGCCCATCGTCGAATTGAAGGCGCCGCCGTCGAGCAGCAGGTTCTGCCCGACGAGGAACCCCGAGGAGGCGGCACACAGAAACGCGCAGGCATCGCCGAATTCGGCCGGATCGCCGACCCGGCCCGCCGGAA
>JAFMSA010000346.1:585-5342 GCA_017353855.1 Alphaproteobacteria bacterium | reverse complement strand
GTGCGGCGCTTGACCGCAATTTCGGCGGGCCAGACGACCCGTCCGACCGGCCATTGGCGGGTCGAGCCTCGCGCCAGCCCGAGTGGTCCGCCAATCGGATGAGCAGCCTGCATTGGCCCTGCGTGCTGCCGAGTATCTCCGTAGCCGTGGTGCCGCTCAAGAATTTGACCGGCGATCCGGAGCAGCAATACCTGACGGAGGCCTTTACCGAAGATCTTATCGCCGATCTTCTGCGGCACAGTCATGCGTTCTCGCTGAAATTATTGAACGAGCGCGCTCAGTCGGGCAGCGGCGCGAGCGCGGCAAAACGCGGATTCGACTACATCGTCACCGGCAGCTTTCAGCGCAGCACCTCCGGCACGCTGCGGGTCAATATGCGCATCGCCCATGCCGCGACGTCCGAGTACCTTTGGGCGGGCCGGCATGAATTCAAGCCGGAAGATCTCGTCCCCATCCAGACCAGGATCACCCGACGGATCTCCCGCGAGCTGCATGGTCTGCTGCTTCAAAACGCAAGCCGCCGTGCCTTTATTGCTTCCGGTATGAACCGGGACGTCGCCGGGTCTCTGACCGAGGCCGCGGCCGCGCTCAAGGGCAAGGTTACGCCGGAACTTACGGCGGAGGCACAGCGCTGGTACCTTGCCGCTCTGGCGCAGCACCCGCGCAGTGTGGAAGCCCTCACAGGGCTCGCCCTCACCTGTCAGCAGCTGATCGGCAACCCTTGGTGGGCCGACCCGTACGTCGCTGCCGCAGCTTCTGACCTCGGACGTGCGGCAGTCGCTATCGCATTGGATCTTGCGCCGGGCCACGCCGTGGCAAAGTGCATCCAGGGAATGCTTTGTTCAGCGGCGGGTCAGCTGGAACTGGCCGGCCGCGCGTTCGACCAGGCTCTTGCACTGGACCAGGGGCTTGCTCCCGCCCATGGCTTCGCCGGCTACAACGCAGCACTCCTGGGCCGTGCCAGCGAAACGATGCCCGCAGTCGAAAGGGCCATGCGCCTCGATCAAGCCGATCGCCGACACAGCATCTGGTTTTTCTTTGGCGGGTTCGCCGAAATGCTGCTCGGCCGCATCGAGAGCTCGATCGGGCTCCTGCGAAGATCGTTGGAGCTGAACCCCAGCTATGGGGGCGCGCAACTTTTTCTGATGGGTGCACTGTCCCTCGTCGGGCGGCGAGGCGCGGCAGCCGAGACGGCTGCATCGTTTCGAAGCCGGTACCCGGACTACCGGATCGCAACCTTCGAGCAGCTCTGGCTCTCGCGTTCGAACTCGTCCGTCTATCGCGCGCAAGTCCGGCCACTGTTCGAAAAAGTTTGCGCTTTGGGTGTCGCGAGCTGACGGCCCGCTCCTGCCGCCCGGCAGCGCAATATCCGCGTGCGTTTGGACCGAAAGTCCCCGGCTCTAGCCGTCGGGTGGCTTACTGTCTCCACGTGGCCGTGAGTCGTTTCTAAACATAGGAACGGAGTTGTGCACGGGGAGGATTATCGTGAGGATGGCTTGCGCGCAACTTCCGTTCGAAGGCGGCGGGCAATGCGGTTCTTGCTGCCGGCCCCTGTTAGTGCTTCGCCGGGCCCGAAGGGTAAGGGCAGCCCTCTCGCGCTCCACCACGGGGACTGCGCTCAAGCGATTTCCGGAGCGAGGCGACTGATGCCCCGGTGCGGGTCAGATCAGAAGCAGCTCGGAGAAACGAAAGCCGCGCCCGACCCCCCTCGGTCGAAGAGGAAATTTGGAGACTGCGGTGTCAAGAAGTTCAAGACCGACGTCCGAATGCTTCCTCGGTCCGCTGTTGAACCCTTGGGGTGGGGATCGTACTCAAACGCTGTTTGGCAACATCGGCGAGGGGAACGCAAGCCAAAGGGCAAATGGGGTGTGCTCGTCCTGGCGGTGGGGCTCCTCCCCATGTCTGAAGATGTCTGAAGCCAGGGGTATCCGCCCCGGAAAGATTCGATGATGCCGCTGATGCTATCGAGCCCGGCGATCCCGCCCGGCGGGCAGATCCCGCAGCAATATACCTGTGACGGCTCGGACATTTCGCCGCCATTGGCATGGTCCGGCGTGCCTAACGGGACCCGCAGCCTCGCCCTCCTCATCGAGGATCCCGACGCACCATCGGGTGTGTTCCGCCATTGGGCGGTCTTCGACATCCCGGCAGGTTCACGCGGTCTCAACGCCGGCTATTCGGCAGCGCGACCGGCGACCGGTTTGCGCGAGGCGCGCAACGATTTCGGTACGCCCGGCTATGGCGGCCCCTGCCCGCCCAAAGCCCATGGCCCGCACCACTATCACTTCCGGCTGTTCGCAGTCAGCCGGCCCTCCCTCAATCTGAGCAGCGCGGCAACTGCGCTCGATGTCCTCAATGCCGCGCAACCCTACATACTCGCGCGCACCGAATTGGTCGGCACCTACCAGCGCTGACGGCAGGTCCGCCCCGCCGGCAGAGGGCGAACCTCGCCGCAGCTTCGTCCGGGATCTGCGCGCAGCCGGATCTGCTGCTCCCGGCAGCCCCTTCCTTGTCGGACAGAGAGGATCTATCAAACATCACCGGTTGGAATTTTGACCGGCGGTAGTACCGGTATCCGCCGAAGCGAAGGGGACACAAGGCATGAGGTCGCTTTTCCGCGTCCACGGAACCCCGTGCTTTGTGTTTGATTGTTGAGAGAAAAAATCGAAGTGGGCTCCCGAGCGGTCAATGCCGGAACACCGCGACGAGCTCGAGATGCGCCGTCCAAACGAACTGGTCGATCGGGATCACCCGCTCGAGACGATAGCCCCCGGCTATAAGCCTTGCCGCATCGCGCACGAAAGTCGCGGGGTTGCAGGAGATCGCCACGACGGTCTCGAGCGCCGCGCGGGCCAACGCGTCGGCAAGCCGGGCGGCGCCCGCGCGCGGCGGATCGAACACTGCGGCGGCATAGCGCGAGAGCCATTCGGGCGGCGGCGTGTCGCGCATCAAGTCGCGCCGCTCGACACTGACCCGCGGCTGCGCTGCTGCACCCCTGGCCAGCGCCGCTGCGGCGCGCTCGTCGCCCTCGACGGCGTGGACCGAGCCGGCCGCAGCAAGCGGAAAGGTGAAGGTGCCGAGCCCCGCGAACAGGTCCAGCACCGGACGGCGCAGACCCGCCCCGCGGAGCACCTCCGCGACCAGGATCCGCTCGGCCGGCTCGCTTGCTTGCAAAAACCCGCCGGGCGGAAACGGCACCGCAACTCCCGACAGCACCACACGCGGCGGGCGGCGCTCGATGACCGGGAGGTCATCGCCTGATATACGCCACACGACGCGCGCGAGGTCGCACTCCTCGGCGAACCCCGCCAGCGCACCCAGAGCGCCGAGCGTGGGCCGTTCCGCGGCCTCGATCAACAGGTCGATACCGCTATCGGTTCGCGTCAGGATCGCATCCGCCCTCATGCCCCCCCGTAATATCGCGGCTGCGGCCCGTCGCAGCTCGACAACAACGCGGAACAGCGCAGGCTCGAGTAACCGGCATTCGTTGATGTCGACCAGCCGGTGTTGAAAGCGCTCCCGGAAACCGATCCGCACGGGAAGGGTTGTATCATGCGGCATTTCGATGCCGATGCGCGCCCGCCTTCTTCCGGGCGTAGCGGCCCGCAACGGCGCGACGACACCGGGATCGATCCCCACCCTGGCAAGCGCGGCGTGCAGTGCTCCGAGCTTGACGCTCCGATAGGCGGATTCGTTCAGATGCTGCAATGTGCAACCGCCGCAAACCCCGAAATGCGGACATGGCGGTTCAACGCGGTCGGGTCCCGCAACCAGCCTCTCGAGGGTCCGGCCCTCGCGTCCCCCGCCGCGCTTGGCGCCGAGCCGCGCCCGCACGCGGTCCCCTGCCGCCGCGAAGGGCAGAAACACGGGTTCGCCGCGGTGCTGCGCGATGCCGTCGCCCTGCGCGCCGACTCGCTCGACCAAAAGCTCGACTGGCTCCTCGGAGCGTGAAAAAGAACCGGACCGCATCGGGGTAACGCAAGACTCGCGACGCCGCTCGGTCATGGAGGCGGCGCCCCGAAGTGGGTTCGCACAGCATGAGACGGATCCTTGACGGCATCAAGAAAGTTGTGTCCGCCCGCAGTGCGCCGCATGCACGCACCCGGCCGGATCCCGAACGGGTTACCGCTGCAAATGCGACCGGCAGACCACCGGCATTGCCCGGCACCGCATGCGCTCCGGCGACAAACCACACAAGCGCTCGCTATCGCCGCCTCGTGACCCGGGTGCGGGGCATGCTGCGCACCCGCATCAACGCCACGTTGAACCGCCTCGTTGTAGTCGACAAGCCTGCCGTCTTGCGCATCGAACGCCTTGACTTCCACTCGCCGCACCTGTCGCGGCGCATGAACCGTCTCGTCACCAATTGCGGGCGCCGTTTTCAAGACGAAACTCGTCGATCTCGAAGAGCGCTTTGGCATCCTCGCCGATCAGATGCCTTCGCCTTACAGAGCCGGCAATGCTCGAAGTGCGGTTATATCGACCGCGCCAATCGCCGGTCACAGTCTGAATTCGTGTGCCGCTCCTGCGGACACCGAAAGCACGCCGACGTCAATGCGGCCTGCACCGTGAAAGGCAGACGTTCCGCCGGATTGGGTGACAGGGTCCTGACCAAGGGTGCAATCCTCGCAAAACTGATCGGTCAGTTCTGCGAGAGATTTCCACAGCCGCAGGGAGCGGCTGCCGACCCGCGCTTCGCCAACCAGCATTTCGCCGGATGGGCGGCCGCGGCGAGGAATGCGCTGATAACCCAGGAT
>JAFMSA010000346.1:0-575 GCA_017353855.1 Alphaproteobacteria bacterium | reverse complement strand
TGTTGGCTTAATTGACACGCAAAGTCCGGCCGAGGCGGGTCCAGAAGCCGACGGATTTGCCCGGCATGACTACGGGACCCGTCAATGGTTAATGCAGTTTCGGATCACGTACTCGCTGTTCTCGCCGAATGGGGGCTCGATCCGTCTCTGGCCTGTCCGGAGACGGCATCGATGGCTTGGTCCAGTCCTTCGCAAAGCGAAGGACATTGAATGTCGCCACGACAGCCCCTAGGCGACGGGCGGGCTCGGAGTTGCCGGGACCCGGCCTTCGGTCGAGGCCATGCGGAACTGCGATGCGCTACCAATTGTCGGCCGTGGTTTTCCGTATCTCGCATTTCTCCCAAAGCCAGGGCACGCAGTTGCGGTACAGATCGACGACAAGCCTGAGCGTATCGGCCTCAGATACCCGGTCGAGCTTGGTCTTGCCGGCAATGCACAGGCGACCTTGCGCCAGCTCCTCTAGCTATTGCCGCGCAATGACGATCGCGACTTCCTCACAGAGGCGCAACTGGCGTTGCGCGAATGGTGGGCACTCCTGGAAGAGCGGGTCAGTCACAGCGGCAGGCCGATGCGAC
>JAFMSA010000345.1 GCA_017353855.1 Alphaproteobacteria bacterium | reverse complement strand
GGCGACGTCGACGAGCTCGTCTTGTTTGACAACGCGCCGCCGGTCCCGCCGCTCCCCGACGACAAAAGGCTGCGGGTCGTGACTGGCGACATCGCCGACCGCGAGGCGGTGAGTCGGGTCATTTCGCCGGGAACGGCTTCGGTGTTCCACCTCGCGGCGGTGGTCAGCGGTCAGGCCGAAGCCGATACCGATCTCGGCTACCGCGTCAATCTCGAAGGCACGCGCGCGGTGGTTGATGCGTGCCGGGCGCTCGGCACGTGCCCGCGCGTGATTTTTGCCAGCTCGCTGGCGGTTTATGGCGGCGCGCTGCCGCCGGCGGTTGGCGACGGAACGCCGTTGACGCCGCAAACCTCGTATGGGACGCAGAAAGCGATTGGCGAGCTTCTCGTCAACGATTACAGCCGGAAGGGGTTCATCGACGCTCGCGCGGTGCGGCTGCCGACCGTTGTCGTACGGCCGGGCCGGCCTAACCGGGCCGCTTCCACTTTTGCCTCGTCGATAATCCGCGAGCCGCTGTCGGGTCGGGAGGCGAGTTCTCCGGTTTCTCCCGATACGGTGATGGCGCTGGCCTCGCCGCGCCGGATCGTTGCCGGTCTGCTGCATGCCCATGATCTGCCGGGCGATGCGTTCGGGACGAGCCGGTCATTGCAGTTGCCGGGCTTTTCGGTTGCGGTCGGCGAGATGGCCGCCGCGGTGCGCCGCGCCGGCGGCGAGGAGGCTTATGCCCGCATCCGCTGGCGGCCCGACCCGCACATCCAGAAGATCATTTCCGGCTGGCCGCAGGCGCTTCTCGCATCTCGCGCCGAGGCGCTCGGCTTTGCCGTCGACAGCGGAATCGACGAGGTCGTGCAGGCCTTCATCGAGGACGACCTCGAAATGCAAAAGCGGCTGACCGCGACCTAGAGCTCACCTTGGCGATTTACAGGCTCTCGCCGGGCGTGGCAATTTGCCCTGATGGCAGGACGGCTCGCGAGCAAACGCGCTCTGGTGACGGCAGCGGGGCAAGGGATCGGCCGCGCGGCCGCGCTGGCTTTCGCGGCCGAGGGCGCCAGCGTGCTGGCGACCGACATTGCCGATGAGAAGCTTGCGCCGCTTGCCGACTCGCTGATTGCCACCCGCCGTCTCGACGTGACGGACGAGGCCGGAATCGCCGCGCTTGCCGCTGAGCTCGGCGCCATTGACGTGCTGTTCAACTGCGCCGGTTTTGTTCATCACGGCACGGTCCTCGACTGCGCGCCGGCCGAGTGGGATGCGTCCTTTGTTCTCAATGTGCGGTCGATGTATCTGATGATCCGCGCGTTTCTGCCGAAGATCGTGGAGCGCGGCGCCGGGGCGTCGATCATCAACATGTCCTCGAGCGTGTCCTCGATCAAAGGCGCGCCCAACCGCTGCGTCTACGCTGCTACGAAGGCCGCGGTGATCGGCCTGACCAAATCGGTCGCCACTGATTTCATCGTCTCGGGAGTCCGCTGCAATGCGATCTGCCCCGGCACGATCGACACCCCCTCGCTTGCCGATCGCATTGCCGTGCAGGGGGTGCAAATGGTGGGCGGCCGCGAAGCCGCGCGGCGCGCATTCGTGGAGCGCCAGCCCTTGGGCCGGCTCGGGACACCGGAGGAGGTGGCGGCGCTGGCCGTCTATCTGGCTTCGGATGAGTCGGCATTCACGACCGGAACGATCCATGTGATCGACGGCGGCTTCACGCTTTGAGACAACAGGAGGTGTCCGATGAAGCTTCTCCGCTACGGACCGTCGGGTCAGGAAAAACCGGGCCTGCTCGATCGCGACGGTAAGGTCCGCGATCTCTCGGGTGCTGTGCGCGACATCGACGGCGATACGCTGTCCCCGGCCCAGCTCGACCGTTTGCGCCGGCTCGATCCGGCGACATTGCCGCTGGTCCCCGGCAGCCCGCGGCTCGGCCCTTGCGTCGCAGGGGTTTCGAAGATCGTCGCGATCGGTCTCAACTACCGCGCGCATGCTGCCGAGACCGGGGCGGCGATCCCGAAAGAGCCGATCTTTTTCATGAAGGCGACAACGTCGATCTGCGGGCCGGATGACGAGGTCATCATACCTAAGGGCTCGCAAAAGACCGACTGGGAGGTCGAGCTCGGTATCGTGATCGGCACGCCCGCACGGTATGTCTCCACCGGTGATGCCCGCAGATACGTCGCCGGCTACTGCATCGTGAACGACGTCTCCGAGCGCGAATTTCAGATCGAACGCGGCGGGCAATGGACCAAGGGTAAGAGCGCCGACACGTTCTGCCCGATCGGGCCCTGGGTGGTCACCGTCGACGAGGTGCCGCAGCCGGGCACGCTCGGGCTGTGGACCGAGGTCAACGGCCGGCGCGTGCAGAACAGCAACACCTCCGACCTGATCTTTGGTATCGACGAGATCGTCAGCTACGTCAGCCAGTTCATGACGTTGTTGCCGGGTGATATCATCCCGACCGGCACGCCCTCGGGGGTCGGGCTTGGCATGAAGCCGCCGCAGTTTTTAAAGCCCGGAGACCGGGTGCGGTTGTCGGTGGAGGGTTTAGGCGAGCAGAATCAGCGGCTTGTGGCGTTCGCCGCGTAACGCCGCAGTTGAGCGCGACGCAATCGGTCGGCCCGGAACTTTAGCGTCATGTGAATGCTAGCGCAATGCGACGTATTTACGCTATGATTCGTTTTCTCACGTGCTCGCCGCATTCTATCAGACGTTTAGAGGAAATATGTACGATCGCCGCCCTGGCTTCTTCCGCGAGGATATTCCCCCGGGTCGTCGCGTCGAAGCCAAAGTAAAGTGGTTCAACGCCAGCAAGGGTTTCGGGTTCGTCACAATGTCCGATGGCTCGCAGGACGCCTTCCTGCCGATGGCGATCCTGCGTCGCGCCGGCTATGAGGACGTGCGCGAAGGCGCCTCGATCACCTGCGAGGTCAGCACCGGGGCGAAAGGCCCGCTGGTGACGACCGTCCTCAACATCGACGAGAGCACGGCGGTACCGTCCCCGAGCGGGGGCGGGGGTTTCGACCGCCGCGTCCCCCGCCCCTCCCAGACAGTCGAGGGCACGGTGAAATGGTTCGAACCTGAAAAAGGGTACGGATTCATTTCTCCCGATGGCGGTGGCAAAGACGTGTTCATCCACATCACCGCGCTGCGCCGCAGCGGGGTGAACGCGCTCGAGCCTGGCCAGCGGGTGAGGGTCGAGGTGGTCGACGGCAGAAAAGGCCTGGAGGCCGACCGCATTACCCTAATTTAGAGGGCTGGCGGGATTGGGGTTGCAGGGAGGGCGGCCGCCGGCGCGCCCCGGGCAGGGGCCCGTCTGTCAGGCTCTTGCAGTGGCAGGTTGTTGAATTCAGCGCAACGATCATTAGATCGCAACATGGCGGCCGGGATGATCCAGCGCTCGAGCTGGGTTGGTGGGGGGCGTACAAGGTTCGCAGAGAGCCGGCGGACTGCGCGCCGGTCCGGTCAGTAATGCGGAAGAGCGAGACAATGGACCTGCACGACACGATCCGGACTTATCGCCTGTTCTCTGGTTCCTACGATATCGTTTTCGGCCCGGTGTTCCATCCGGGCCGAAAGGAGGCGGTGCGCATTGCCAACGACCGGCCGGGTCAGCGGATACTGGAAGTCGGTGTCGGCACCGGCCTGTCACTGCCTTATTTCCGGCCGGATTCGCAGGTTACCGGGATCGACGTTTCTCAGGAGATGCTGGCCAGGGCGCGGCGCAGAGCGGCGCGCCGGCGGCTCTCTCATGTCGAAGGCCTCCATGTGATGGATGCCGAGAACCTCGAATTTGGCGACAATTCGTTTGACGCGGTGCTCGCGCTCTACGTCGCCTCGGTCGTTCCGAGTCCGGCGAGGTTTGCTGCCGAAATGCGGCGTGTGTGCATCCCGGGCGGGACAATTGTCATCGTCAATCACTTCACCAGCGAAAGCCCGCTGGTACGCTTCATGGAGAAGCGCCTGGCGCATCTCGCGCGGCACATCGGATTTCATGCCGATTTTCCGTTCGACGCGTTCCGCCGCGATAGCCGTCTGTCGATCCGCGAAGTGCGGCCGAGCAATCTGTTCGGCTATTGGAAGCTGTTGCGCTGCGTCAACGAAAAGCCTGCCTCCAATCCCGGCTAGGCCGTCCGCCACACTCGGATTTCGCGCAGCAGCGCCTCCAGCGCGCCACAGGCAAAGCCGAGCGAGGTCTCATCGACGAGACGGCCGTCGCGGATTTTCTCGGCGGTGGAGGTGATCGTCACTTCGCGCGCGAGCGCGATGCGCGAGAGCATCGATTCGAGCGCCACCCGCATATGTTCCAGACACCGGGCGCCACCGAGCGGCCCTCGGGAAGTCGCCATGATCGCCACCGGTTTATACGCCATCACCGAGCTGAAAGCCGGGCGGGAGGCCCAGTCGAGGGCATTCTTCAAGACCCCCGGGATGCTGTGGTTGAATTCGGGCGCGCACAGGACGAGGCCGTCGCTTGCGGCGATCGCCGACAGCAATGCCTTGACCGGATCGGGGCGCTTGTCACCCTCGAAGTCCTGATCGTACAGCGGTATCGCACGCAGGTCGTAGATCGCGAGATCGGCGCGGCCGGCAAATTTCTCGCGCAATGTCTCGAGCACCGCATTCGAATAAGAGCCGGTGCGCAGGCTGCCGGACATTCCAAGCAGGCGGACCGGCATCGTATCTGAGGTCAAGGCTTGTTCTCTTATCAGGAGGCTCGGCGGCTCGTCATAGCGAAACCCGCTCGCCAATGCCAACCTTCTTGCTCAGGATGGGAGACCCTCCCACCACTCCGGTTGCATGACGATGTTCGAACTGAGGCCCAATAGCGAATGCTGTGATCGGGATTTGCCGCCGCAATTGCTCGAGGCCCGGATCGGCTCTCGTGTTTGTCGCGACTGCGCCGAAGGCATTTTTGCCGCGCGCGGCCCCAGTTGCGGGGCTGAATCGCTGCGCCGGCCGGTCCGGCCGCCGGAGCGGCTGTTGCGGCATCCCCTCTCGACGCTCCGGATGTTGAAGCCGCGATGACCTTGCGCGTGTCCCGGCGGGGACTGGTGCCCCCGTTCATCGCGATGGACGTGCTGCGGACCGCGAACGAGCGCGAGGCCGCCGGCGGTGATGTGCTCCATCTCGAAGTCGGCCAACCGGGAAGCCCGCCGCCCGAGGCGGTATTGGAGGCTGCGCGACGGGCCTTGCAGGACGAGCCGATCGGCTACACCGACGCGCTCGGCACCGGACCGCTGCGGCAAGCGATTGCCGCTCATTACCACGCCCAATACGCAATCGCCGTCGATCCCGCCGAGGTTGTCGTGACGACCGGCTCCTCGGCCGGCTTTCTGCTGGGTTTTCTCGCTG
>JAFMSA010000344.1 GCA_017353855.1 Alphaproteobacteria bacterium | reverse complement strand
AGCCGGGTCGAGCAGTTCGCAGACCATGGTGCATCAAGACCGCCTTCGGCGTCTGTCGGATCCTCTACCGGATGCTTACGAGGTAAGTGAATATGGCGACATTCGCCGTTCAGGCGGTGTTAACGCAGCACGCCGTTTTGGGCAGCACCGGTCACCGGCGCGATCGCAAGCGTCGCGAGCTCGTCGGCATGCCTCGTGCCCAGCAGGACACAGATGCGTATCGTGCTATTCCGCCAGTTTATGGCGTCACCCGACATTGGGCTTCTAACATTCGCCTGCAAACGAGGCTCGACTATTGGACAATACGGCCATCCTGAGTGCTTAGCTCGACATCAAGGGAGTGCGAATTTCGTGATCACTGAAGTAGCGCTCCAGGACGTCTGGCGCACCGGATGGGTCGGCTAGCGCCACATAGCTATCCGGCCGGAGCAAATAGGTGGCGTTACGCGCCAGGCCGGCCGCTTCGTGCTCCGGTCGCCAGTCGAGGACATGCAGCGGCACGTCATGGCAGGCGCACCAATCGGTGAGCTGGGCGCTGGCGGAACCATAGACATGGACCTGCCAGTTCATCGCCGCGAGCGGCTCGAAATTGTCCTTCCCGTCGAGCGGCACCCACGGCAGGCGGTCGCCGCCATGGACGTGACCGGCAGCGCCGACGCTTAAGGCGCCGTCGCGGTAATTCAGAGTGATTTGCGAAACGGTGCGGAAGAGATACTCGCGCGCCGCCTCGAAGGCCATCGCTGTGGGGATCAGTACGGGCGCGACGCGCGTACGAATGATGTCGGCGATCCGGCCCTCGGCCGTGACGAAGCTGAACACGCGATCGGTGGTCGCGACCAGCCGCCGGGCAAAGCCGATCCGTTCCGAATCGTAGCTGTTGAGCAGCGTGTCGGGCGCTTGGCCTGCCAGAACCGCCGCCAGCTTCCAGGCCAGATTGATGGCATCGCCGATCCCGGTATTCATCCCCTGGCCGCCGGCGGGGCTGTGGATATGGGCCGCATCACCGAGCAGGAAGGCGCGGCCCTTGCGGAAATGCTCAGTCACCCGGTGGTGGACATGATAGGTCGAGAACCAGTTCACGTTTCGGATATCGACCTTCAGGTGCTTGATCGCCCGGTCGCTGACGTCTTCGAATTTGAGGGTATCGGCGCGATCCGCGTGGTCGTCACGCACGGTTCCGATCAGGCGGGCTCGCCCAGCACCGGCCAAAGGAAAGACCGCCAGAAAATCGGCCTGGTCGAGATCGACGTGCAATTCCCCGTTGATCGGAGGGCCGGCCGCTTCGACGTCGGCGACGTAGAAGAGTTGCCGGTAGGTGCCGCCGGGAAAGCCCGCGCGGATCGTTTCGCGCACGGTCGAACGGGCGCCGTCGCAGCCAGCGATGTAGCTTGCCGCGCAAGTTTCCTCCGTACCGTCCGGGCTCCGAAGGCGGGCAACTGTCCGCCCGCCCTCTTCCGTGAAGCTGAGCAATTCGGTCCGACGTTCAATCGAAACGCCGAGCGCCTCCAGCCGCCCGATCAGAAGCCGCTCATGCTCGTCCTGCGGGAAGATATGCAGGAACGAATAGGGCGTCAGGTCCGAGCCTACGCGCTCGAATGGCAGGTGCGTGGCCGGTTCGCCCTTGACCCACAAATTGACTGCCGGGACCTTGTGGCCCCGCTTAAGCACGGCGTCGGTCAGGTCGAGCTGGCGATAGAGTTCGAGCGTCCGCGCCTGAACCGCCAAAGCCCGCGAGGTCGTGCCGGGCTCGGCGGTTTTGTCGATGATGCGGGACTTAACCCCGAGCTTGGTCAGCCAGAGTGCCAGGACCAGCCCGGTGGGCCCGGCTCCTATGATCAGGACATCACTCTGCTTCATTTCGTCCTCCATCCATCGGCTTCCCCGGACATCGGGATCAGCAGGCCACGCAGCGCCGTGCGGGCGTGCTGGTCGGCGAGCGCCGACAAATCGGGGGATTGCCACCCACCCCGCCGAAGACCTCGCGAAAGAGCATGGCCATCACCATCGGGCCCATCAGCGAAAAGGCGTGAAGGCGCGGATCGCCGGGCGCCACCTCGCCGCGCGCCTGGGCGCGAGCGATGATCTTTGCGACGGTCCTGATCACGCCAGCGACGACATCATCGTGCCATATACGTGCGGATTGCGGAACTCATGGCGAGCAAGGGCGGTCGGGACAGGCATTCCGACCAGGAAGGCCGCGTGGCCACCCGTCGGCCACTACTCGCGTGACAGCGGAGCGCGCCCGATCAAGCAGCGGGGCGGTGGAGGTGCCACCAGGGTGATCGTCCCCTCATGCTCGCCAGCCGGGACCTCCGGGGGTGCCACACCGGTGGTGCGGCGGTCGGGGCCGACGCGAATGCGCGTATGGATCTGGGTTCTGGGGAAAGCCGCTCACATTGTCGCAGGCGCTCGCTGCTTTTGCCGTGCCTCCTTCCTTCTGCCACGCACTGACGCGGGCACTGAGGGAGGGGCGCTGATGAGGGAGGTAACGCCTGGTGCGATTTTGCACTCGTCGCGCGCGATCTTTCTCGCAGCACCGAGGGCAGCAAAGGGGGCCAAAATGAACGCGGTGATGTCGGGCTACTTGGGCAACCGGATAACACGGGAACCCCGCTTCGGTCCTCTCTTCATAGGATGTCGCGATCCCCCTATTGCGTCCCCGAGCCGGTCGTCCCGTGCTTTCGAGTGTTGGGTCACTCGCCGCAGGCTGGCCAGATCATTAGTGTCCGGGGAAACCGAGAGCGTGACCGCTAAAAGCTGCGGCTAGCGCCGGTTTGAGCAGTGATCCGGGCTGGTGTCGATTTGAATGAGAAAGGGTTTCCGGTTCGCCTTTCGGGGAGAAATTCCAGGAGACGCCGATGCAAGCAAAACCCTTTTCGCTCAGCTAACGGTAATGGATTTTCTGCCATGGACGACATTTGCGCGGATTGGCGACCGTTATGATAAGTCATTGCGTTGGGCTGAACATTTTCGGGTCATGGCGTTTGCCCAACTGACCTATCGGGAGAGCCTCAGAGACATCGAAGCCTGCTTGTCGGCACAGGCCGCGAAACTTTATCATATGGGATTTCGTGAACCGATTCGGCGCTCGAAGCTGTCCGACGCGAACGAAGCCCGCGATTGGCGCATCTATGCCGACATCGCCCAGGTGCTGATCCGTCAGGCCAGAAAGCTCTACGCGGTAGAGAGCTTCGGGATGGAACTTTCCGAAACAGTCTACGCACTCGATTCGACGACGATCGATCCAAGGCCGCCGTGAAGATGCATACGCTGCTCGATCTGCGCGGTGCGATCCTGAGCTTTATTCACATCTCGGACGGAAAGTTGCACGACGTCAATGTTCTCGACCTGCTAATTCCTGAAGCCGGTGCCATTTACTGAGCTGGACCCGGTGTCGTGTTGTCGTTTGGAGGGAGAAAGCCTATGCAGTAAAATCATTAGGTTGCAATTGCCTTTCGCCTGGCTCGCTGCCGTAAATTTGAGAATTTCGGCCGGACACATTGCAGCAAGGTTGGTGAGAGCTGGAAGGCCGAGAGAACACTGGGAACCCGCATGGAAGCTCGGCTGGTTCGCTGGAAATTCTCATTATTGCCGCAAAATTGCGAAACTTCCGCTCGAATTTCTCATTTCAAACGGCAGTAACGGTCACCTGCGACCGCAATTCCCAGTCCAAACGGCAACGTTACACTCGGCCACGCGCTGCGGATTCATCGCGAAATGGCTGCCGTGCGAGCCGACAAACGCGGCCTGACGGCGCACCCTGCATTGCCGATCATTGCTCAGTGGCCCATTGGAGCGGTGCCGCCGAGCTTGACCTTGCGCAAGGTCAGAGCGAGCGGCACCGCCGCGAGCGAGTCAAGGTCCCTACCGGGGCCGGGACAATTCGGCCATCGTCTCGGAGCCGGGGGGAAGGGCGCGTCCCGTCCGTGGCCGCCTGACGGCCGGAACGCCCCGACCCTTCCGCCGCCGCTTCCTCGAGCTGTTGCATGAGTTCCACCGGTTGCAGCAAGAGGTGGATGCCCTGGCTGCGGCGACAGACAGCAGTAAGTCCGGCGGCGCGTCCGGCGGCGCGTTGCCCGAGCCCGACGACTTCATCTCGCTGCAGCAGGTAGACGAGTACTTCGCCCGCGGCGACTGAGGCGCGCTCCTTCAGTTGCGCGCACATGGACGTCCTCCCAGTGTGATAACGGGATCAGCTCCGGGAGTTCTGAAGCATCTGTCCCAATCTTCAAGAGTTGGCTTAGCCGATGGCGTTCCGCACGACGAGGACGCCGGTTGCTGCGATTTGTTAGCAAGGAAGACTGGACCACACCTGACCAAATCACGCATAGCGAGGAGGCCACGATCAGTCCCTTTGCACAGCCAGAGATCATCGGGACTATCATCCGGAGGAGTCATCCTGACCTGCAATACAGGCCAGCACAAGTGACCCGAGGAGTAACTTCGGCTCCCGCAGGATCCTGCGAACCAAACTGATCAACACCCAGGCCATCAATGCGGCGATCAGCGCGGCGATATGGGGAAATGAACCAGTTCGCTGCTAGGCTCTAGCGGTAACCCACCGCAAGGGATCTACCGGCCCCTCACAGCAATGTCAGGCGTTTGACGTAGCCCGCAAACTGGTCAACGTTGCGGGGCACCGGCGCTATAGGGCGTCAAGCCTGGTCCGCCCATGTTCGGGCCCGGCAGTCCCATGGCATTCCCCCCTTCCAGCGGCGGAGCGGCGGATGCAGGCGGCATCGGGGGAGCACCCTGCCGCAGGCGGTCCAGCTCTGCTTGGTTCAGCTGTGAGGTGGTGTCCGTCCCCGACTTGGGGCCATGGGCATGGAGAAGTTCGTGAGTGCTTTTCACATGGTGGGCGCCCGCCACATGGTGGTGGGCGTGCGCATGATGGTGCTTTGGTGGTACCACTGAGGTCGGCTCGCCCGTTGGTGCGCCCGAGTATGGCGTCAGACCCGGCCCACCAGGATTGGGACCTGGCAAGCCGACCGCGTTTCCGCCCGACGGATTGGCCGGTTGCGCCCAGACTGGCGCGGAGAGGGCGAGCGCGGCAGTTGCCGCAACGCCAGTCAAGAGAAGCTTGGTTTTCATCCATAGTCTCCAATGAGGACCGTTTTGGCAGGCCTATTTTGGGACCGTCCACACGGCTGTCGATATGTGAGACTTCGCGCTCGGAGAGTCCAACTAATTCACGGTGAAATTTGGTAAACGAAGGGCGGATCCGATTTTGGTTGTGGGGCTGGCGGGAGCGCGGGCCGATGAGGTGGTCGATTAAGCCGACGACAAGCGCGGCGACGAGGATCGGCATTCGGGGCTGCCCGGATTTAGGGCCGTTTGGCGGTTGTT
>JAFMSA010000343.1 GCA_017353855.1 Alphaproteobacteria bacterium | reverse complement strand
TGTGGAACGGGTTTGCCGCGATATCCCCGGCGTTGTTCACCGAGATGACCCCGCCGCCCGGCAGCAGCGGCGGATTGTTGAACGCTATTTTCGGCAGCGTCGCGATGACGCTGATCGGAACACTTATCGGGACGCCCACCGGCATTCTCGCGGGCACTTTCCTAGCCGAATACAGCCGCGGCAGCCGCTTTGGCGAAGTCGTGCGCTTTATCAACGATATTCTACTGAGTGCACCCTCGATCATCGTCGGCCTGTTTGTCTACGAATTGATGGTCGTCCGTATGGGTCACTTCTCGGCATGGGCGGGTGCCGTCGCACTCGCGATCATCGTGATCCCCGTCGTCGTGCGCACGACCGAGGACATGTTGAACCTTGTCCCCAACGCACTGCGCGAAGCTGCGGTGGCGCTTGGTTCGCCGAAGTGGAAAGTGATCGTGATGGTCTCCTACCGCGCGGCGATCCAGGGCATTGTCACTGGCGTCATGCTGGCGGTCGCACGCATCGCCGGTGAGACGGCCCCACTGCTGTTCACCGCGCTCAACAACCAGTTCTGGAGCACCGATCTGAATGCACCCATGGCGAACCTGCCGGTCGTAATCTTTCAATTCGCAATGAGCCCCTATGCCGATTGGCAGGTGCTTGCCTGGGGCGGCGCGCTGCTGATCACGATCGCTGTACTGTTTCTTAATATCGGCGCTCGCGCGCTCGCTTCCTGGAGCACGTTCAAGCAATGAGCCCGGCTAGTGTACGCCCTGTCGTATCGGTTTCGCCGCCCGTTGTCGCGCGGCCGGACGGACAACCGGTGCAGCAAAAAGTCTCGATCCGCAACGTCGAGTTCTTTTACGGCACGTTCAAAGCGCTTAAAAGCATCACAATGCCGTTGCATGACCGGCGGGTGACGGCGTTCATCGGCCCTTCAGGCTGCGGTAAATCCACGCTGCTTCGGGTGCTGAACCGGATCTACGAACTCTACCCCGGACAGCGTGCGACCGGGGAGGTCATCATGGACGGCCAGAACATCCTGTCGCAGGGGCTGGATCTCAATCTCTTGCGGGCGCGGATCGGCATGGTGTTTCAGAAGCCCACACCTTTTCCGATGTCGATCTACGACAACATAGCGTTCGGCATCCGGCTCTATGAAAAGCTCCCGCGTCACGAGCTGGACGAGCGTGTCGAGCACGCTTTACGCCGCGTGGCACTGTGGGACGAGGTCAAAGACAAGCTGACCCAGAGCGGGCTCGGACTGTCGGGCGGGCAACAGCAGCGTCTGTGCATTGCCCGGGCGGTGGCGGTGCGCCCGGAGGTTCTGCTGCTGGACGAACCCGCCTCGGCCCTGGACCCGATATCGACGCAACGGATCGAGGAACTGATTGCCGAGTTGAAGGCTGACTACTGCATTGCGATCGTCACCCACAACATGCAGCAGGCGGCGCGCAGCTCCGATTATACAGCGTTCATGTACCTTGGCGAGCTGATCGAGTTCGGCGAAACCGAGCGTATCTTCACGCGTCCGACCGAGAAACATACGGAAGACTACATTACCGGACGATTTGGGTGAGCCGACGCATACGGAGGGTCTAGCCGATGGCTTCCGAGCACATCGCCCGCGCTTACGACGAGGAGCTTCGCAAGCTCAACAACACCGTCGCCGAAATGGGCGGGCTTGCCGAAAGCCAGCTCGGGGCGGCGATCGAAGCAGTCATGACGCGCGATACCGAGCTTGCGGTCCGTGTCGTCGAGGGCGATGAGAAAGTCGATGAGCTCGAGCGCGACCTCGACAATCAGGCGATCCGGCTCCTGGCGCTGCGCCAGCCGGTGGCGCGCGATCTGCGCGAGATTTTTTCCGCGCTGAAGATCGGGAGCGATCTGGAGCGGATCGGCGATTACGCCGCCAATGTCGCCAAGCGATCGATAGCGCTTAGCCAGACGCCGGCGGTGCGGCCGGTATCCGCTCTTCCCCGCATGGCGCACGTGGCGCAACTGCTGATCAAGGACGTTCTCGACGCCTATGTCGAGCGCGACGCCGACAAGGCGTATGCCGTTTGGATGAGGGACACCGAGCTCGATGAAATGTATTCGAGCCTGTTCCGCGAGCTGCTGACCTACATGATGGAAGATTCGCGCAGTATCGGGGCCTGTTCGCACCTGCTGTTCATGGCCAAGAACATCGAACGCATCGGCGATCACGCAACGAATATAGCAGAGAACTTGTACTACCTCGTCAATGGCACGCCCTTGGAACAGGCGCGGCCGAAGGGCGACATATCCAGCCTCGAGGTCGTCACACGGGCGGATACGCGGTAATGACAAAACCGCTCGTCCTCATCGTGGAAGATGAGGCGCCGCTTGTGACGTTGCTGCGCTACAATCTCGAAAAAGAGGGATTTTCGGTTTGTGAGGCCGGTGACGGCGAGGAGGCGCTGGTACAAATCGCCGAGCGCAAACCCGATCTCGTACTGCTGGACTGGATGCTGCCGTTGGTCTCCGGGATGGAGGTCTGCCGCCGCCTTCGCCGGTCCGCCGAAACGCGCGCTCTACCGGTGATCATATTAACCGCGCGCGGCGAGGAAGCCGACCGCGTACGCGGCTTGGACAGCGGCGCGGACGACTATGTCGTCAAGCCATTCAGCCCGAGCGAACTCGTCGCCCGGCTAAGGGCGGTTATGCGGCGGGCCCAGCCCGCCGCCACGCAGGACATATTGCGATTCGCCGACATCGAGGTCGATACGGTTGCGCATCGTGTATCGCGTGGGGGTGCGCCCGTTCATCTCGGTCCCACCGAGTTTCGCCTTCTGCGTTATTTAATGCTGCATCCGACGCGGGTTTTCTCGCGTGAGCAGCTCCTTGATGCGGTCTGGGGTCACGACGTTTACGTCGAAGCGCGCACTGTGGATGTTCACATCCGGCGCCTGCGAAAGGCGCTGAATGCAAAGGGTGCCACTGACGTCGTGCGAACGGTCCGCTCGGCCGGATACGCGCTCGATCGCGCTGATCCTTAAGCTAACCTTCTAAAGCTAGAACTAAGCCGCGGGTTGGCGGAGCCGCCAGGGCCGGCCAGCGCTGTCGGGGTGGCGCGTAGTCAGTCGACGACGATGCGCACCAGGCGGTCGGTGCTGCGGTGCCTCGCCGTCTGGGCTAATGCGGCGCGCAGCACGGCCGCCGTAGCCTCGTCGGGTGCGGCCACGCACACTTCAAGGCCGGAGGCGCAGGCGCGCACCGCGGCCGGACCGACGCGATCGATCGCCAGAACCGCCACCGAAACAGGATCCGGCGTCTTGGCTGGCTGCTGAGGCGCAAGACGGTCGAGCAAGGGCATTCTGCGCAGACCGCCGAGCCGGGGCCGACCCCCTCGGCGGCGTTTCTCCACAAATCGGGCCAGGGTTGCGCCGAAGACGTTCTGCCGCGCGGACTGATGTCTCATTTTCGTGACCAGCATGCGCTCCGCTCACCTTATCACAAGACTAGCACGTGCCGATGACGATTTTACGAAGATGATTCCACATCTGGGGCTCGAAAAAATGTAACATACCAATCCTAGAAATAGCCTAGCCCGACGGGGTGAGAACCAGATGACGGCACATGCAACAATCTTCTTTGGCCTTTGGCTGCAAAACCCCCTTCGAATAGCGGCCGCCAATCCGAGCAGCGCGCGGCTTGCCGACACGCTGGCGCGCTGCGTCGACCTCGGGCGGCCGGGGCCGGTGCTTGAGCTTGGCGCCGGGACGGGGAGTTTGACCAGCGGCCTGGTCCGGGCCGGGTGTCCGCCCGAGCGCATTCTTGCTCTGGAGCGCGAGCCCCGCCTCGTAACGGTGCTGCGGCGCGAGTTTCCGGGGATGACCGTGATCGAGGCAGATGCTACGCGGATCGGCGAGTACCTCGCCAGCCGCGTCGAGCGGTTGTGTACTGTCGTCTCGAGCCTGCCGATCAAATGGTTCCCTGTAGAAGCGCAGCGCGCCGTCGTCAAACCCTGTCTGGAGCTTTTGGGACCTGGCGGGCAGTTTCTCCAGCTGACCAACGCATTTTCCTCGCCCGTGTCGATTGAGGCCCTCGGGATAGCGGGCCGAGAGATTCGCCGGGTTTGGCTCAACCTGCTGCCGGCCCAGATCTGGTCCTACTCTGAACGCTCGGGAGCCTAACGCGGTGGAGGGCCGATGTGAGCCAGTTGGGGAGAACGCGCGAGTATCGCACTATCTGGATTTCGGATGTTCATCTCGGCACGCGGGGATCCAAAGCGGATTTTCTGATCGATTTTCTGCGGCACAACGATGCGGACACGATTTATCTCGTCGGCGACATCATCGACGGGTGGCGGCTCAAACGCTCGTGGTATTGGCCGCAGACCCACAATGACGTGGTCCAGAAGGTTTTGCGCAAGGTTCGCAAAGGTACGCGGGTGATCTACGTACCTGGTAATCACGATGAGTGGTTACGGGACTATACACTGCTGCAGTTCGGTGGCGTGGAAGTGGCCGAAGAGGCAATCCACGTCACTGCCGATGGACGGCGGCTGCTGGTGATTCACGGCGACGTGTTTGATGCGGTAGTCAAACACGCCCGCTGGCTCGCGATGCTCGGCGACAGCGCATACACCGCCGCAATTTATCTCAACCGCCAATTCAACAAGGCGCGCCGCCGTCTCGGCTACCAGTATTGGTCGCTGTCGGCCTACCTGAAACACCGAGTCAAAAATGCAATGCAGTATATCGGCTCCTTTGCCGATGCCGTCGTGGACGAGGCGCTGCGTCGCGGTGTCGATGGCGTGGTCTGCGGTCACATTCACTACGCCGAGATCCGCGAGATCAACGGGGTTCTCTACTGCAACGACGGTGATTGGGTGGAGAGCTGCACAGCTCTCGTGGAACACTCCGACGGGAGGTTGGAGCTGATCAACTGGATCGACCAGTGGGCACTCGACCCGTTGAACGGGCCGCCGCGCGCCGAGGTCGACGCTGACGCCGCGGCACTCCTCGGCGCGGATTAGTAGTGAGGTTCGCGCTCGTCACCGACGCATGGCGACCACAGGTTAACGGGGTAGCCCGCACCCTGGCGGCATTATCCAATGAACTCGTCGCGGCAGGTCATGAAGTCGTCCCGCTGACCCCCAACCTCTTTCGCACGGTGCCGTGCCCAATGGAACCGGAGGTCCGGCTCGCGGTCCGTGTGGGCAGGCGCCTGGCGCGGCGGTTGGAGGCATTGGCACCCGACGCCATGCACATTGCGACCGAAGGCCCGCTGGGTCACGCCGCGCGCAGCTATTGCATCAAGCACAACTTTCGCTTCACCACGGCCTATCATACCAGATACCCGGAGTATCTGCGTGCGCGTTTTGGCATCCCGTCGTCCTGGAC
>JAFMSA010000902.1 GCA_017353855.1 Alphaproteobacteria bacterium | reverse complement strand
TTCAGCCGGAGGGACTCGGCATGGACGATCGCTATATGCGCAGCGGGATTTTTCTCGCGCCGTTTCACAACCCCAATGAAAACCCGACGCAGTCGATCGAGCGGGATCTCGAACTGCTCGAGCACCTCGACCGGCTCGGCTACAACGAGGCCTGGATCGGCGAGCACCACTCGGGCGGCTTCGAAGTCATCGCCTGCCCGGAAATGGTCATTGCCGCGGCGGCCGGCCGCACCCGTCATATCCGGCTTGGTACCGGGGTCGTGTCGCTACCCTATCACAATCCGTTCATGCTCGCCGACCGGATGGTTCAGCTCGACCATATGACGCGCGGCCGCGCGATGTTCGGGGTCGGCCCCGGCGCGCTCGTGCACGACGCCCTCAAGATTGGGATACGCCCGGCCGAGCAGCGGCGGATGATGGACGAGGCGCTCGCAGTGATCATTCCGCTGCTGCGCGGCGAGACGGTGTCGCGCAAGACCGACTGGTTCAATCTCGTCGAGGCGAGGCTGCAGCTGCCTTGCTATACGCGCCCGACGATGGAGCTGGCTGTCGCCGCGGCGCGCTCGCCGGTGGGCGGGCTTACGGCCGGCAGACACGGCATCGGCATGCTGTCGATCGGCGGCACGAGCCCGGAGGCGCTGGAGCGGCACAAGACCAATTGGGGGCTCTACGAGGAGCAAGCGCGCGAGCACGGGCACACTCCCGACCGGAAGAACTGGCGGCTCGTCGGCATGTTTCATATTGCCGAGACCCGCGAGCAGGCGCGCAAGAATGTCGAGTTCGGGCTGGAGGCCTTTGCGCAGTACTTCCGCGACGTCGCGACATTCCCGATCGTACCGCACGATGTGACAGACGCTTATAATTTCATGGTCGAGACCGGCACGGCCTGCATCGGCACGCCCGATGACGCGATCGCCTACGTCAACCGGCTGATCGAGGGTTCCGGCGGCTTTGGCGTGATCGCCGAGCTCGCACACAACTGGGCGGATTGGGAGCAGACAAAGCGGCATTACGAGCTGATGGCCCGCTTCGTCCACCCGCAGTTCCAGAACAGCCGCGGGCAGCTGCGCCACAGCTATGACTTTGCCGCCCAGCATCACGACGATTTCCTGGGACAGGCCAGCGCAGCGATCCAGGCCGAAATCGACAAGCGTGCCGGCCGACGCACGACCGAGGCTGAGAGGTCCGCGGCGGAATAGAGGTGCTCGCGAACGGGCTCGACCGAGCGAGCATCGGCAAGACTGCGCAACAGCTTCTGGCGGTCCCGCAGCGATCTCGGGTCGTACGGTAGCCGCCGGCGGACGGCGATCGCCCGCCTGTCCGGGCATCCGGGAAGCCGAGAGACATCGGCGCCGCTGGGCGCGGGGCTGTGGGACCCGGACGAAGCGATAATGGGTGCATCGCGTGCGATGGCTGCAGACAGCGGGGCCGGACGTTCGCAGGCCGCGCTTCCGCTCCTCGTGAGCCGGTTACCCGGATGTCCCGGCTGCCGCTCCCTGTCGAATGCCAAGGCGAGACGTGGTCGGGGTGGAAGGCGGGGCTTGTCGCGCATGCCTCGACTGTCCGCTAGCCGCTCGAGACGAGGAGATGCCGAAGAACGGGATCCCCCAGCGGCTCCCCTGGGGCCTATCCGGACAGGAGACAGTGCGGACGGTCGCGAAAATCGGCTGGCCGCC
>JAFMSA010000901.1 GCA_017353855.1 Alphaproteobacteria bacterium | reverse complement strand
GCCGTCGTCGGCATCTCCGAATATGCGCAGTCACAGCTCGGCGACGTCGTCTATGTGGAATTGCCCGAGGTCGGGCGCCGACTCGAAAAAGGCGGGGAAGCCGCCATTGTCGAGTCGGTAAAGGCCGCGAGCGAGGTCTATGCGCCGGTGTCGGGCGAGGTCGTCGAGGTGAACGAGGCAATCGCCGCCGATCCGGCAAAGGTCAATGCCGACCCGCTGGGTGAAGGCTGGTTCATCAAGCTGCGCCTTGCCGATCCTAAAGAGTTGGACGGGCTTCTGGACGCGCCGGCCTACCAGCGCTTCGTCGAGCAGCAGTGATGCGATACCTCCCGCTCACCGAGTGTGATCGAGCAGAAATGCTCGAGGCGATCGGTGTCGATTCGATCGACGAGCTGTTCGCCGATGTCCCCAAGGCGGCGCGTCTCGCCGGGCCGGTCGGTCTTCCAGGTGCGGCAGGAGAGATCGAGGTCGAACGCGCGATCTCACGGATGGCGGCGCGGAACCTCACGGCAGGCTCAGTCCCGTTTTTTATCGGGGCGGGAGCCTACCGCCACCACATCCCAGCGGCGGTCGACCACCTGATCCAGCGCGGCGAGTTCTTGACCTCGTATACGCCTTATCAGCCGGAGGTGTCGCAAGGAACGCTGCAATATCTGTTCGAATTTCAAACCCAGGTCGCGCTGCTCACCGGGATGGAAGTCGCGAACGCGTCGCTCTACGACGGAGCGACGGCCTGCGCCGAGGCAGTGATGATGGCCAACCGCGTAACCGGCCGCCGCAGGGCCGTTCTCTCCGGGGGGCTCCATCCGCATTATCGCGAGGTCTGCGAGACCTACGCCCGATTCGTCGGGTTCGAGCTCTCAGCCGGGGAATCCGCGCCGGCGGGCGGCGAAGACCTCGCGGGCCTCGTCAATCACGGCACCTCCTGCGTCGTCGTACAGAACCCCGACTTTTACGGCGAAGTCCGCGATCATTCCGGGCTCGCGCAGAGCTGCCGCGACGCGGGCGCGTTGCTCGTCATCGTGGTCACGGAAATCCTCTCGCTCGGTGCCATCCGCCCACCCGGCGAGATGGGCGCGGACATTGTCGCGGCCGAAGGCCAGTCGCTCGGCAATGCCCTCAATTTTGGCGGGCCGTATGTTGGGCTCTTCGCCACTCGGGATAAATTTGTCCGTCAGATGCCCGGCCGTCTCGTCGGACAGACCTTTGACGTCGACGGTCGGCGCGGCTGGGTTTTGACGCTCTCGACCCGCGAACAGCATATTCGCCGCGAACGGGCGACCAGCAACATCTGCACCAATTCGGGGCTTTGCGCGCTCGCTTTCACGATCCATCTGGCGCTCTTGGGCGAGGCCGGATTGACGCGGCTCGCGCGGCTCAACCACGCCACGAGCGTCGATCTTGCCGGGCGGTTAGAGCAAGTGCCCGGGGTGCGCCTGGTCAACCGCTGTTTTTTCAACGAATTCGCGGTGCGGCTGCCCCGGCCGGCCGCTGGCGTTGTCGAAGCCCTAGCCGCCAAAGGCATTCTGGCCGGTGTCCCGGTCAGCCGTTTTTCCCCGGACCGCGAGGAACTTGCGGACCTCCTCCTGATCGCGGCAACCGAGATGACAACGAGGGAGGATATGAGCGCGCTTGAACAAGGGCTGCGGGAGGTGGCGTCGTGAACGACGGGAGCA
>JAFMSA010000900.1 GCA_017353855.1 Alphaproteobacteria bacterium | reverse complement strand
CTATCACCCACTGATCCGCGCTCCTGCTGGTCAGCCAGTCCGGCGGATTGCGGAAACCGAACCATTGCGTCCACTTCGAAATATTTGAGACAGCATCATCTGGGCCGACCGATGCGGCCGCAATCACCAATGGGAGGCAAACGCCAAGAGGCAGCGCTTTGAGAAGGTTTCGTATCGCGATTGCCATCCTGTGCGGGCTCCGAAACGTCCGTACCGCTCCGATCTTAAGGATGGCAAGCGTCGCCATACAACTGGGCAACACTGCCGATCAGCTCGCTCCCGCTTAATCGAGCTGCTCGACCGTCAACTCCCGCGCCGGGCCCCAACTGCCGTCCGGGCTCACACCGACCTGCGCGATGCGGTACAGCACCGCCGGCGCGCCAGTACGGCACCGCGCCGCCGTTGTCCCTGATCGCCACGGGTTTCAGTGTGGCGGCCAAAGATGAAGTATACCGACTAAAGCCGCCACCGACGCCGCCGCGGCGTGTCAGAGTGGGCGTGAAACGGTCGGTTCATCTCGCCCCAAATTGGGAGACCATGCAGTGGCCGCACGGACGGGTTCGCAGTTCCTCGAGGGCCTGCGCAAGACAAAGCGCCAGATCTGGGTCGAAGGCGAGCGCATCGCCGATGTTACCGCCCATCCCAAGCTGCGGGGCGGCGCCGAAAGCCTCGCTGCAATGTTCGACCGCCAGCACGACTACGCTGCCGAATGCCTGTTCACCGACCCGCAGAGCGGCGAACTGACGAACGTCAGCCACATGATCCCGCGGTCGAAAGACGATCTGTGGCGGCGCCATGCCGGCCTGACCCGGCTGTCGGAAGGATCGATGGGCATCATGGGTCGCACCCCCGACTACATGAACATGAAATTCGCGGGCTTCGCTTCGGCGCCTGACGTGTGGGCCGGCGAGGACGGGCGGAACGCGCGCGGGGCGCGGAACATCGTCAACTTTCAACGCTATCTGAGCCAGGCCGACATCGCGCTGACGCACACGATCATCCAGCCGACGACCGACAAACGAACCGACGGCCGGATCGTCGACAACAAGGTCACCGTGCGCAAGGTCGGCGAGACGGCCGAGGGGATCATCGTGAGGGGGGCCAAGGTCTTGGCGACCCTCGCCCCCTATGCCGACGAGCAAACCGTCTATCCGAGCCAGCCCCTGCCGCCCGAGGCAACGCAATATGCGCTGGCCTTTGCCGTGAAGCTGGACGCGCCGGGCCTCAAATTCCTGTGCCGCGATGCGGCGTCCTCGCCGGGCACCGATCCGTTCGACAAGCCGCTGTCGTCGCGCTTCGACGAACAGGATGCCTTCTGCATCTTCGATGACGTGCTGGTTCCCTGGGACCGCATCTTCATCGACGGCGACGTCGAGATCTACAACTCGCTGCGCAAGACCGGCTTCCACATCAACATGACCAGCCAATCGACGAATCGGGCGTTGACGAAGCTCGAATTCGCCTATGGCCTCGCGACCCGGATGGCGGAGCTGATCGGCGACCACGCGCCGGCGACGACGGAGATGCTGGGAGAACTGGCTTGCTACGTCCGGCTGACCCGCAACGCGATAGAACTATCGCTGGAGCAGGCGTGGCAGCGCGCGGACGGGGTGTGGTTTCCCAACGGCGCCGCGCTCGACCCGATGCGGGCGATGCTCGCCGTCTGGATGCCGCGCGC
>JAFMSA010000342.1 GCA_017353855.1 Alphaproteobacteria bacterium | reverse complement strand
GCCGGTCGTCCCGGAAGTCGCGGCAAGGGAGCAGGTGGCCCTGGCGCATGGCTAAAACCGATACTGTCCTGGTCGTCGACGACGAGCCGCCGATCCGGCGCTTTCTGCGCACCAGCCTAACCGCTTCCGGCTACCGCATCCTCGAGGCGGAAGATGCGGCTGGCGCGATGCGGTCCCTTTCAGCCGAAAAGCCCGATCTCGTAATCCTCGACCTGGGTCTTCCGGACAGGAACGGGCTCGCACTGATCCCAGAGATCCGCAGGATATCGATGGCACCGATACTGGTCCTGTCGGCGCGCCACGACGAGCGGTCGAAGGTCGAGGCGCTTGACCTCGGCGCCGACGACTACGTCAGTAAGCCGTTTGGCGTGGACGAATTAATGGCGCGATTGCGCGCTGCTCTGCGCCATGCCTTTCAGGCGCAAGGGGAGCTGCCCGTCTTCAGCTCGGGCGAGCTTACGGTCGATCTCGTGCGTCGTCACGTCACCCGTGGTGGCCAAGATGTCAAACTGTCACCTAAGGAATTCGACCTGTTACGTCATCTTGTCTTGCATGCCGGCAAGGTGCTGACCCATCGTCAGCTGCTTCGCGAAATTTGGGGGCCCGCCCAACAGGATGAAGTTCAGTATCTGCGGGTCTTCATCCGAGGTTTACGCCAGAAGCTCGAGCCGGACCCGACGCGCCCGACCCACATTCTGACCGAGCTCGGTGTCGGGTATCGTCTGCAGCTGCCTCCCGATCAACGCGTTTGAGCCGGTTGACCTCCGCACGCCGCATTGGCACTGAAGAACGCGCCGCCGCTCGAGCCGAATGCCGCTTTTGCAGCGACCCAGCGGCGCCCGCGGCACCGTGTCGAGCGTTCCACTCGCGCACGCCTTGGCTTTCACCCTCAAAGCCACGACAGACGTGCATCGGTGTGAAATGTTCCTGACGCATTGCCCGCCGATATCCTCGGACCAATAGGGAAGCCGTTCGCCAATGTGGTCACACACTGCGCACGAGATACAGTTATGTGCGGGGGAGGGTCCGGATCGCAAACACACTGTTCGGAGCCCGTAGCCAGGATCCTCAACCGTCCGCGGCGATAAATCAAATTCGCTTATCCATTGCTCGGGTTGCTCATGCGGCACGAAGCTCAAATGCGTTATGCGGATAAGCCCGGTGTTACCCGATCATGTCTCGCGGTCACTGCCGACCACCCAGTGCTGGAGGCCGTCTAAGTGATATCCATATGGGCATTCACGTCTCTGGCTCCGATCCTTTGGGTCTGTCCGGCAGATTTTTTCATGTTGCTTGCGGAGTTCGCCCATCAGTCACGCACGAGATTGCAGACCACTTCGATCTGGGACATAGTTGCGGTCAGCGCCGCCGGGATAATCGCCGCTGAAATCTGCCGATCGGTCGAGGAGGCAGTTGGCGTGCTCTGGCAGGCTGTTGAATGCATCCACGCTACGGCCCCGCTCTCGGTTTGGCGGCAGTTTGCTAAATCTCCTGCACATCAGTGGGTGGACCAAGGATCCAGCAGCCGACCGCCACGAGGGTATCGATGTCGCCACGCGTGCGCTCCCGGTCGCCAGCAACGACCCGGGTGTTCTTAGCGATTTGGATACGTCTTCCGTTATTTTGGCGTGGACCTCGATTCTGCCGCATTGATTGATAACCCGCTAAAGCTAAACCCAGAGCTTCGCTGCTCAATCCGCATGCCCTCGAGGACCTGACCCGGTTCCTGGAGCCCCGGGCGTCCCAAGTCTTGAGCAGAAACGTCACGAGGTCGGACGATCTGGTTCAGGTATCCGCGCATGCCGCCAGGCGCAGGCCCGACAGGTCAAACTCGCGGTGCTCAGGTTGCGCCAATTCGCGGCGCTCGCTACCACCTCGTCGGTCAGGCGGCGGAATCGCCGAACCACTTCACAACGCCGATGCATTTGCGCATACCAGGACGCGAGAAGGCGATGATCCGGTACCCGGGTTCAGCATCTCTTAAGCGAAGCCGCATCGTCTCTGCGTTGCCCGCCGAGCCGAGGGGGGCTGGGGAGGGCCCGATACGTGATTCGCGTTGAGGGCCTCCCCCGGCGCATGTGACCCGGCCCTGTTCCGGGGGCAGCCTAAGTGAATACCAAATCCGCTTGCCGCTGTCGCCGCCGGGCGGAGATCATGCCCGAGATCCCGTCGGGCGAAACGGGGGCGCCGAACCGCGACTAGTCTCCCGGCCCGAATCTTGCCGAGGAAGCGATACGGGCCCGTCGAGGGCTCGGTCGCATCCTAACGAACAGCTAACTCGGAGCCGACGCGAATGAGATCGCGGCTCGCCTTCGAAATCGCGGCGACCTGCGTGGACGAGTTGCCGCGAGTGCGACCCTGGGTCGGTGAGTGCCTGTGCGCGGACGGCACCTCGTTTACAGTAACGCTGTTATCATACGGCGAAGCGGCACTGTCCGTGGTGCGCGTGCCTGACCCGGTAGGGACGGGGGAAGGGGGGTAGCTGCCGCTGGCTCGCGGGCTGATGAAAAGGCGCAGGTTAAGGGCCTGAACGGCCTAAGAACTTACCCGACGCGGCCGCACCGCCAACCGTGCGGCTCGGCTAGCTCGAATTGCCGGTCTCTTCGTTCTCGGCGTCTTGCCACTCCACCGCGTCAGCTTCGTCAGCCAGTTCGACCGACCACAGCCTCAATTGCTCAATCAGGTCCGGCTCAACCGCTGTTTTCGCGAGGGCGCGGCATCTCTTCGCCTGCTCTCGCAGGTAATTAGCATCGCGCACGCGACTCTCTCCGAAGCGCGGACGGTCCCTTATCGGAACACCCCGATACCTGTTGGGGTTCCGCGGCGAAAATAGACTGTTTGGGTGGAGCGGAGGTCCGGTAGGCTCCTCGGTGCCTGAGAGCCCGCCCGCCAATACAAAAACCGCCGGGAGGGTCTGCCTGTGAGTCTCAGAGCGGCTTACCGAGCAACTTCACGTTGTATATCTAAAGTTATAGACATCTAAAACTGCCGTGAGCGGGACAGCGAGCGCCAACCTGTCGAGCGCAACGAGGAAAGCGCCCCCGGAAGTTCGGCGGAAAGCGACAGGTCAGAAAAGGACCAGTGAAGGAGCCTAACCTTGCCACGCTGGACTCGCACGCGCCACCCGTGATGACCAGTCGGCCACGGGATGAAGGGAATCAGCCTCAATCGTGCGACTCCCATGGCATCCAAATGAACGGGAATGATTCCCATCAGGGGTCTGTCGCAAAGGGAAGCACAAATATCCCAATGATCTGAAGCGCCACATACTCCGCTCGTCAATCCTGGCCCGAGGAGACACCTAGCGGTTCTGTTCGACGACGTTCGCGGCGTGAATTTTTGGATCGGGTGACCAGTCTAAATCGGCCCCCCAGTACGAACTGGTCGAAGGCGATGGTGGAGTACGGCGCTGATCCAAGGGCGCCACTGGCAAAAGTACTGTGATGAGCGCCAAGGACGATCGGGCGAAGGACCGCCCCGAGTGGACGAACCCTGGGGACATTGAGCAGGCGTCAGAGGATTTGGCCCCGGCTGACCGACGTATTAGACTCAGGTGCAACGCTTTCTCTGAGCGAACCGACGTATAGACGAAGTCGCCGAACCGGCCACAAAACCCCCGCCGGACTCGATCGCGCAAGTCGGTATGGGAGGGCATCAAGATGCACAAGCGTAACCCGATCATCGGCACGGAGGGATGGGCTGCGGCGATCTGGCTGGCGGCAATCATCGTCTTTTCGGCGGCGCTGCCGTCCGGCGCATTCGCGGCGCAGCAAGCGGAAGGCCAGGCAGCGCCGTCCACAAGTGCAGAGGCGACACCAACAAAGATCCATGAGCTGTTGGCGTTGCTCGCTGATCGGGGGGTTCAGGAATGGCTCGAAAAGCAAGGCCGCGAAGCAAAAAACGCGGCCGGATCCTCGCAGGAAACCGCGAACGGCTCGGTCTCGCACTATTTCAATGTCCGCATCGGCGCGATCCGCGAGCACATCGTAACTCTCGCCGCGACGCTCCCCGATCTGCCCAACCAGTTCCGACGCGGCGCCGCCCGCGTCAGCATGGATCTCGGTAATCGCGGGAGGCTCAAAATCCTGCTGCACCTCGCTCTGTTCGTGGGTTTGGGCTTTGGCCTCGAGGGGCTGTTTCGACAGGCGACCGGGAAGATGCGCCGGCACCTAGACACTCTTCCGATGGAGACTGTGCAACAGCGCCTGCGTGTGATCGCCGAGCGCTTCGGCGTTGCCGTAGGCTTTGTCGTGGCCTTTGCCCTCGGCAGCATCGGGCCCTTCCTCGTGTTCGATTGGGCGCCCCTTTTTCGCGAGATGCTTCTCGGCTATCTGCTCGCCTTTCTCGTCACGCGCGTCGCGTACATCTTCAGCCGCCTGTTATTGGCTCCTGATCACGAGCTATTTCGCATCATCCCGATGAATCCGGCGGCCGCCCGCTTCTGGTGCCGGCGAATAACGGCGTTCGTCGGTTGGTTTGCTTTCGGTTGGGTGCTTGTCGGGCTCGTCGGTACTCTCGGCTACTCGCTCGAGGGACGCCAAATTGTGGCCTACGCCTTCGGGCTTGTTCTCCTTGCGGTTGCGCTGGAAGCGGTGTGGCGCCGACCCGTCGCGCCGAACGAGAGTGCAGCGACGCCGTCACCCGCTCCTCATCATCTCCATCATCTCGGCCGCGGCGCCCGCAATACCTTGCTGTCGGTCGGTATCGTATTGTTGTGGGTGCTCTGGGTGCTGCGAGCCATGCCGAGCTTCTGGCTGCTGCTCGTGATCATCGCCCTGCCGCTTGCGATCAACGCTACCGGGCGCGCGATCGAGCATCTGCTTCGCCCTTCCGCGGTCGGCGGAACAGCTGCTGGTCCACCCGGCCACATCTCCGTCTGCTTCAGACGCGGGATGCGCGCCCTGCTGATCATCGGCGCGGTTGCGGTGGTCGCCTGGGGTTTTGGAATGAACATGGTTCACCTCGTCGGGCAGGACACTTTGCTCGCCCGGGTCGCCCACGGCGTGTTGAGCGCCGTCGTTATCCTGCTCGTCGCCGACGTCGTCTGGCATACGACGAAAGCGGCCATCGACCGCAAGCTCGCCGACGCCGCAGTACTCGGCCAGGCGAACACCGATGAGGCGCGGCGACGGGCCCGATTGCGCACGCTGCTGCCGATCTTTCGCAATATCCTGTTCGTCGTGGTCATCACCGTCGCGCTGCTGATGGCATTGGCAGCAATGGGAGTCCAGATCGGACCACTGATCGCCGGAGCTGGTGTCGTCGGCGTGGCGGTCGGCTTCGGCGCGCAGACGTTCGTTCGCGATGTGATCGCCGGCATGTTCTATCTCATCGACGACGCTTTTCGGATCGGCGAATA
>JAFMSA010000899.1 GCA_017353855.1 Alphaproteobacteria bacterium | reverse complement strand
CGCCGGGTGCGGTCTCAGGGGAGAGGCTCGGCAAGCGCACTTCGATGTCGAGCGCGCCCCCCAACGCCGGCGACCCGTTTTGCTAGGCGGTCTCTGCCGGCGAGAGTGTCAAGCCGAAGGCGACGCCACTCCTGACTTCCCGCGGCGCTCTCATGCCAGGCTCGCGCGCCCTTGGTAGAGGAAGGCGTGCGTTCTGGGTCCGGGCAGCCACGCGTTCTCCAGGACCTCGATCCGAAACCCGTTGCCGCTGATCAGATCGTCCACTTTCCGGTTGAGATGGCAGCCGCCGGAGACACGCGACCATAGGGGATCGAGCCGATCCTGCCAGCGCGCGACACCGGGTTCGGACGCTCGTCCGTGCTCGACGAAAAGCAGGGTTCCAGCCGGTCGTAGCACGCGGCGCATCTCGGCGAGCGCCTGCGCCGCATTCGGGATCGTGCACAAGGTCCAGGTCGAGACGATCGTATCTATGCTGCCGCCGTCGAGGGGAATCGTTTCGGCCGATGCATCGAGCAACGTAATGGGCGCCGGCGCAGCTTCCGCTCGCGCCCGTGCCATGCGCAGGAGTCCAGATGAGGGCTCCAGCCCGATCACCCATTTGACCGCGTTGCCATACAAAGGACAATTCAGCCCTGAGCCGATCCCAATCTCCAGCACCCGCCCCTCGGCGGCGCCGATGACGCGCTGCCGGAACGGTAGGAGCTGTTTCTGGCGCATAGCCAGATGCGTGATGCGCGGGATGACGCAGCGCCGATAAAGGCTCATTCGCGCGCTCCTTTTTGCCGTCTGCGGCTGCGCGCACGAACGCCCGGATTGTGCTGATCTTCCGGGTCGCCGTCGCGCAACGAAGTTGCAATTTGGACCTTGCGCCGGCTCCTAAACTGGTATCGTTCGCGCTTTACACTAGAGGAGACACAGCAGATGAGCTCGAACGGAAAAGTTGCCCTGGTTACCGGGGGAGGCAGCGGGATCGGCAAAGCGGCGGCGCTCGCTCTCGCCAAGGATGGGTTTGCGGCGGTCATCGCCGGCCGCCGGCCGGAGCGCCTTGAAGAAGTCGCGCGCGAGGTCGAGGGCTTCGGCGGCGAGGCGTTGGCGGTGCCCACCGATGTAACGGACCCCGCCGCGGTCAAGAACCTCTTCGCCAAAACCAAGCAGCGCTTCGGCCGGCTCGACGTGCTGTTCAACAATGCCGGGTTCGGCGCCGCCGCACCGATCGAGGAGCTTGCCTTCGAGCGCTGGAAAGCCGTCATCGACACGATCCTGACCGGCTCCTTCCTGTGCACGCAGGAGGCCTTTCGGATCATGAAGGACCAGCAGCCGATGGGCGGGCGGATCATCAATAACGGCTCGATCTCGGCGCATGCGCCGAGGCCGAATTCCGTCGCCTATACCTCGGCCAAGCACGCGGTCACCGGACTCACCAAGTCGACCTCGCTCGACGGCCGCAAATACGATATCTCCTGCGGCCAAATCGATGTCGGCAATGCCCTGACCGAAATGACCCAGCGCATGCAGCGCGGCGTGCCGCAGGCCAATGGCACGGTTATGGAAGAGCCGACGATGGATGTGCAGAATGTCGCCCGCGCCGTCGTTTTCATGGCGACCGTTACGCCGGAAGCGAACGTGCAATTCCTGACAGTGATGGCAACCAAGATGCCGTTTGTCGGGCGCGGCTAGACAC
>JAFMSA010000898.1 GCA_017353855.1 Alphaproteobacteria bacterium | reverse complement strand
TCGGACTCGTCGCCTTTCTTGCCAGCTTCAACTGGCGATGGCTGCTCGGAGCGATCGTCTTGGTCGCGAACTGGCCGTACACCCTGTTCCTGATTGCGCCGATAGCCAACCGTCTCATGAACACACCGGTGGAGGCCGCCACGGATGAAACCCGGCGCATGGTCAGCCGGTGGGGCGTTCTCCATGCCGGCCGCAGCGCGCTCGGCCTCGTCGCAACCCTGATCTTCCTGTGGGCTCAGGGATGAGCGCCCTTTCGCAGGTGCGACGCTGGTGACGTGGCGCGAGATCCTGCCGGACGGACGGAGACGGGAGGAATGCAAGCTCGTCCGCGGCCAGGGGAGCGCATCACGGCAGGGTCGTGCACGCCGGCGCGCTCCGGCGACAAAAACGGGCCTTCGAAACGGATCCCCAACACGCCGGGCTCAGTCGCCATCGCCACGATAACCACTCGCGAGCTGCGCGCACTTTTACTCGGGTGTCGGTGATCGGGTCGACAGGAACCCGGTAGTGCCGAACCCGTCTCCGCCGCCGTTGACCTGCAGGTCGATAAACCCGGGCACAAGCCACGCTTCTTCCGGCAACAATGTCGTCCAGATGTCGCACGGTACGCCGATCGCCGGCGTCACGTCCCGGATCGTGTCGCCGACAATGACGACTGTAGCGTCTCGATGAAGCCCAACGCCGTCAAAGACGGTGTTGGCGCAAAATCTCTCATCGGGTGCGCGTGATTTTTTGCAGATGGCGTGGTCGATCGGGATCGACACCCCGCGCGGTGGCGAGCTGAGCAGCCATCTTGTAGAAACTTTGGATCAAACAAAGCGCATCTGCGTCGGAATGATCGGGAGGTAGCGCCGGGAGCCCTGAGGAAATTCCTCCGGCGGGATCGGCACAAAACAAATTTGCGCCTCTGCTGCGCAAATCGGCGACGAGGCGCCGCAATCCCGGGGCTGTCTCATCCGATGGGACAAACATCAGCACTGGATAGTTTGCCCCAACCAATGCCACCGGACCGTGCAAGAATTCGGCGCCACTGAAGGCCTCGGAGTGCAGGCCAGCGAGCTCCTTCAATTTAAGCGCCGCTTCCCGGGCGATCGCCAGCGTCGGCCCGCGGCCGATGACGACGAGGCTGGGGGCCGTCGAAAGTGCTTGAATGGCGCTGCTCCAGTTGAGCTTCGCGGCCTCAGCCAATCGTACCGGCAGCCGATCGATCGCGGTGCGCAAGCTTTCATCCCCGCTCCAGAGCGAGACGAGTCGAAGCAACGCCGCCAAACTCGCGATAAAACTCTTCGTCGCGGCTACGGCGCGCTCTGGGCCGGCGCCGAGCGGCAGCACGATATCGCAAACCTCAGCAAGCGGGCTTTTTACCTCGTTAACGACCGCAGCCAAAAGCGCTCCCGAGCGTCGTGCGGAACAAGCGGCTTCGATCAGGTCGTCGCTGCGGCCGGACTGAGAGATCACAAGGAAAAGCTGGCCTTTAAGGCGCAGATCGCGATGATACGCCGTGAAGATGACAGGGGCCGCTGCGACGACCGGGATCGCCAAGCGGCGCTCGATGAGATGTTTGGCGAAAGTTGCCGCGTGCGCCGAACTCCCGCGGGCACAGGTGACGACGACCGAAGGCGGAACGCGGAAAAGTCGCGCAATTAGATCACTGAGCGGCACCGCGAGAGCCGATTTCTGTCG
>JAFMSA010000897.1 GCA_017353855.1 Alphaproteobacteria bacterium | reverse complement strand
TCTGGTCAAGCAGCGCCTTGGCCGCGACGATAAAGCCCGGCGTGCAGAAGCCGCATTGCAGCGCCGCGTGCTCGAGAAATTTCTGCTGCACCGGGTGCAGCTTGTCGCCCTCGGCGATGCCCTCGATCGTCGTGATCTTGCGGCCCTCGGCTTCGGCGCCGAGCATCAGGCACGAGCAAACTATGTTGCCGTCGACGATGACGGTGCAGGCGCCGCAGTCGCCCGAGGCGCAGCCTTCCTTGCTGCCGGTCAGGTTGAGCTCGTCTCGTAATACGTCGAGCATGGTTTGCTGCGGCTCACACAGATATTCGACAGGTTCGCCGTTGATAATCGTGGATACGTGTTGTTTCGGCATCAGTGGGCTCCCGCAACGCGCCCCTGGGCGCGCTCAAATGCAATCTTGGCCGCCCGCCTCGCGAGCACGCCGGCGACCTTGGTTCGGTATTCGATCGTGCCGCGCTTATCATTGATTGGTTTGCAGGCTCGCTGCGCGGCGGTGTCGAGCCGGGAAAGCGTATCGTCGTCGAGCCGGTGGCCGATCAGCGCCTGCGCCCCCTCCTCGACGACCACCTGCGTCGCCGCAACCGCGCCGAGCACGACGCGTGCATCGGTGCAGACGCCAGCAGCGTCGACAGCCACGTTGACGCCGCAACCGACAACCGCAATATCCATTTCGGTGCGAGGGATGAAGCGCAGATAAGCGTCGCATTGGCGCGGCCGGGGCTTCGGCACGCGAAATTCGACGATGAACTCGCCCTTTTTGAGCGAGGTCTGCCCGGGACCCGTAACGATCGCCTCGACCGGTGCTTCGCGCCTGCCGTCCGGACCGGCGATCACCGCGACCGCGCGGGCGGCGATCATTGACGGGACGCTGTCGGCGGCAGGCGAGGCGTTGCATAAATTGCCGACGAGCGAAGCCCGCCCCTGTATCTGCTGCGAGCCGATCAGGTCGACGCCCTCGACGATGCCGGGCCAAGCATGCGGCAGGCTCTCGTGTTCGCTCAGCATGACTCCCGGCGTGGCGGCACCAATGAGATAGCTGTCATCCGTCTCGCGGATGCCGATCAGCTGGGGAATGCGCTTGATGTCGACGATCACCTCGGGGCGCGTCCGGCCCGACCGCAGCTGCACCAAAAGATCGGTTCCCCCGGCCAAGGGCTTCGCCAAGCCGGGTGCGCCGGCCAACGCACGGATCGCCTCGTCGACAGTCGTCGGTGCGGTGAAGCTCATATTAGGCATGTTCGCTCCTGACTCACACGGGCCCATCGTCGCGGCGACAAGCCGGCGCGATGCGACCCGATCGGAATGACGCTCTGGCTTACACTACCACCCTATGCGGCGTGAAGTGCTATGTTCTGCGCTGAAACCGATGATTCCTATAGCCGCTCACATTTTCCTCGATGAACGCGAGATCGAGGAGCGTTTTGTGCGCGCCTCCGGCCCCGGTGGCCAGAACGTCAATAAGGTCTCGACGGCGGTGCAGCTGCGGCTCGACGTACACCGCTCGCGCTCGCTGCCCGAGGATGTGCGGAGCAGGCTGTCGTGCCTGGCCGGTCGCCGGATGACGCGGGAGGGCGTGCTCGTCATCACCGCTCAGCGCTATCGCACGCAGGAACGAAACCGCCAGGACGCGCTTGAGCGGCTCGCCGCGCTGATCCGCCGCGCCGTCCCGCCCCCGCCCCCGC
>JAFMSA010000341.1 GCA_017353855.1 Alphaproteobacteria bacterium | reverse complement strand
GCGCATCGCCGCAGGCGATTGCATCAATAGAGTGTTCGCGTAATGTTCTTATCACGCGAGGCTCTGTAGGGGCTGGCGCGAAACTCTTGGTACATCCTTCAGGGTCCAAACATCGGGCGGCTGTGGAACCGCTGCTACGGACGGTGCCAAGCCTTTCCTCAATGAGCGGGAGAGGCTCTTGCCGATCCCCACGCGATGAGCGTCAGAGCGGATCGTCCGTCGAAGAGGATAGGCCACTGCGGTGGCGAGAGCTGCGGAGAGTTTCCGGGATGCCCCTTAGACCCCCCTGTGTGAGCGTTGGGAGGTTCAGGCCACAGAGAATCAGCTTTCGGTGTGCGCGCCGGCTATCCTTGACGGCGATCCGACCGGCGGAACGTGAGAGCCGCCGCTCAGCCTCGCGGAGACCTTCGCTCGCATGAAAAGCCGGGTCGAAGCTCGCCATCATCAGCGCATTCCTCTGTGTCTTTCCGCGCTACGCGCCGTCCCTGGCGAAATTCCCTCATGCCTGCGCGTTGATGGACGGTGCGCGCCCTGATGCCGCCGTCGGGGAATTCTCGTCGTCGCAGCGTAGTTGCCGCAGGCATGGGAGGTGCGCGTCTTCGACGCGAATATCCGGCCGGTCATCAGCAAGGAGTTCGGCCGGGCCGATGTCGTCTTGGTCCGCATATTCAGCGCGGTGAGATCCGCGGGAGGGCCCGGCACGCCCGTGCCCCCGGCAACGCCACCGCTTTGGGCCGCCGGTCAGTCTCGGCTTCTAGGGAAGAGTACGCCGAATTCGACTATCTTCACCGGCGATGCAACCGATACCTTGGTCCGCGATTGACCAAAACCCGCACCGCCTCCTGGGCAGCTCAGGCACAAGTGCGTGCCGCTCGCGGGACTCCCGTCCCGCGTCGATGCCCGTCGCTATTTCTGCGGCCGCGTGCAGTATTTGAGCGGTAGCCCCTACGCTCAAAAGCTCCGGCCAGCTGATCGCGGAGCTCGATCCGCGGATCGCTGCGGGGTCGGCATCGCGATCCATTTTGTCGACGACAGTTTCATCGGCAACAAGAAGGCCACGCGAATTGCTGCCGCGTCTCCTCGCTTCGCAAAGACGACGCGGCTTATCGGGTGCGACTGAGCTGCGAGGCCACCCTCAACATCGCCAAATCGCCCGACACCCTGACGTGTCCAATGCCGTCAGCTCGGGACACTCGATGGCGCGGAAGATCATGAAGAAACAGGCCTGGCGCATCAGAGTGCGGTTCGTTTTGCATTGCTGCATCCGCCACGCGGATACGCCCGAGGGCATCTATCGCCTATTGCCGCTTCGCTTGGCACACCCGAGCACACCTATGCAAAGCGGACCACTCCCCCTCTCCCCGCACGGCTCAACACCGTGAATTCGCGCCGAGCGCCCGTCATAATGACACGGATTCTTCTGCGCATCGGCGTGTTTGCCGATTATCGCGCATGTTTTGGCGGATGGGCCTGCTGTGCGAGCCGGCCGTATCGAGGCGCTGATCCACCTCGGGCTCGTCGCCCGTCACATGATCGTCTTTGCGCGCGACTGCGGCAATGGCCGCGAGAACGCCTCGATGTCGGCCGAGCGCCCGAAGCTCGCTGCCGAGCCGGCATTACCCGGGACCGGCCGCGGCTGAGCTCGTTCGCCGCTATGTGTGCGCTCGCTCTTGCGGCATCGCGACAGGAATCCGGTACAGGCTCACGGCATTTTCAAAGACCAGCCGGTCGAGCGCTTCTCTGCCCAGAGCCGCCTCCGCGGGCGCATGTCCGGTTGCCTTGGAGTGTGGCCAGGGGCTGTCAAGACCCGGAAAGTCGCTGGCCCACAGGAAATTACCGAGGCCGACCTCGGGTACGCGCCGAAAACCGCCCTCTTCCTCCACTTCGAACGTGAAAAATACCTGACGCTTCACGAATTCGCTCGGCTTGTCGGAAAGCGGAATATCGGGTTTGAAGACGCGGCTGGATGGGCCGCCGAAATCGTATTCACGGTCGAACCGCCAGAATAGAAACGGCACCCAACCGACGCCCGCCTCTTCGAGGACGAAGCGGATCCCGGGATGCCGGTCGCAAATGCCCGAGAACACGACGGCGCTCATCAGTTCGCCCATGGCCCCCATCGGGAAATTGGCCACCCGCATCAACGCCTGGTTGCGCGGGTCCAGACCCGCAACCCCGACTCCCATCTGGCGCGACCCGCCGCTGGGGTTCGCATGCAAGTTGACCGGCAGCCGCGTCTCGGCGGCGGCCGCCCAGACGGGCTCCCATATCTGGTGCAGCACCGGTTCGGGAGCACCTGCCCAGTCGAAGATTACCCCTGTGGGCAGCCCGAAATCCGCTACCCGCAGCAGCTCGGCGACGGCCTCTTCGGGCGTCTGGCAGGGCAGCGGGAGAAGCATGATGAAACGGCCGTCCGACTCCTCGTACAATTCCCGCGCCCAGTCGTTGACGGCGCGAACACACGCGACACGCAACTCCGGGTCCTTGATCGTGAATATTTGCTCGTAAGGACCATTGACGAGCTCGGCGTCGACACCGTCGCGGTCCATGTCCTCGCAGCGATACCTGGCGTTTGCGGCACGGAAGATGCCCCGCTCGGGCTCTTCGGCCAAACCTGCGCGCGTATAACAGTTGACGGGCCCTCTGCCGACACCGGCCCAGCCGACCCCGCTCCAAGGACGCCCCTCCACGACCCATTGGCGAGTGCCGTCCGGCCCTTTCACGACCCTGGGCCCGTGCTCCAGGAATTTCGCGGGCAGGCGCTTTGTCCATAAGTCGAAGGGAAGGTGCATAAGCCGGCAATGTCCGTCCGCGGACACAACACCAAATCGCTTCTTCATCGGGCGCTTCTCCCTTCAGCGGATTGACGACGCAAACCTCCTTTGGTCCGACTACACAGACGATAAGCCTGCGGACCCTGCATCGTCTATCACGGCGTCCTGCGCCGGGGCGGTCCGCGCCAAAAATGCCAAAGCGCTTACAACCGGCCGTCAGCAGATGCGTTAGGCCTGCATTCCTTGCGCGCCATCCGCTGAACGGGCTGACCGGTCAGCCGCATGAACTACCCCATCCCCACAAACCGGCGATCGACACGGAGGAGGTCCCGGTTTTCACGGCCGCGCCGGCCGTTTCCTGAGGAGTGCGCAAATGGCAAAGCGTCAAAGCGCGAATTTTCCGGGCTCTGCCCAGCAGAACCCGATCCCCCAATGCGGGCCGTATCGGCAGTGTGATGATGTCGGGCCGATCGGCAGTGTCGAACCGGCGCTCCCTAACCTGCCCCGGATCTCGCCGCACAGGTCACTGGCCTCTTGACCACATGCGCCGCGCTGTCGAGGCGACCGGCAGCCCGGACGGGACATCATCAATATCAACTGCTGGATGAACGATCCGCCGACGGGCCGCGCCGCGCTCAATGGCGAGTGGGTAAAGATGGTCCCCGACCCGCGGTTCGTTCCGCTCGGGACATTCCAGCACTCGGTACCAAAAGCAACGCTCCGGTGACCTGCGACTTCGTCGCGGTATCGGCGCTCTCTACATATGGCGTTCTGCAATGCGGTGTATTCGTACGCCCCGAACGATTCTCGCGCCCGGCGGCGACATCTGCTGCTGCCACGACGGGAGCGGGAACGCCGGCTTATAGGAGCCCGGACGGCGCGGCAATATGGACGATCGCCAAGCCCCGCGCAAAGCCATAAATGCCTGTCCGTGCCTCCCGCTCGGGATTCTGGCCGGAGGGCAGCGGCGGCCGGTCGGTTGGAAGATTGCAACAGCCGTCACTGGCGACAGCTCCTGCGCGACGCAGGGCACCGGCTGGAGGCCTGCCGTATCAGTCGGTTAACTGCGCCTGCGCAAAGGGATTTCGTGGCGAACCTTGACGAGATTACCGGTTCACCGTTACGCCTGAAGGGACGTGGCGTAGACCGCCGCTTCTTTCTCGCAGCGCTCGCCGCGCAGCTTGGCCCGCGGGCGCCGGCGCGCCCGGAAACCCGCGGCCACCCGGTCATGCCGGCATGCGGGGTTACCGGATACAGGCCGGCGCTGGAATACACCTTTGGAACCACCGGTAATGTGAGGAGCCTTGCCGACCTCCGGGCGCACTTTACACATGACGCCCCGTGGGGCCGCATCAATGGAGAATTGCAATCCTTCCAGCCGTTCAATGCGCGCAACTACGCATTCGAAACAGATTGTCTCGCCCTGACAGGGTTGGCCGACGGCAGCGGCGTTTACAATGCCTGGGGTCATATTACCAGCGGCGCGCTGATCAGCCGGGCTACGTGTTTTGCTCCCTGCGTTGTGGAAATTGTTGCGAAGCTGCCGGCAGGCCGCGCCGTGTGGCCTTCGCTGTATCTTGCCGATGTCCACTCCGGAAAGAACGATTCCTCCGAAATCGACATCATGGAGAGCCAGTACAATGCGCCGATCGGCCGGCGTGACGACCGGTCATTTGTTTATCAGTTCGACCACGGACCAGGGGTCGGCGCGGACGAGTCCAGCAAAATGGACCGGTGGGGGCGGTGGCAGCCTTACGGGCCGATGCCGGGCGGCGACATGTCGGCCCGCTGGGCGGCGTACTCGGCGCTGTGGCTTCCCGATCGAATCACCAAATATGTCGACAACAAGGCTGGTGTGACGCGGATGTTCAAATGGACAGGGCCGGCCGAACCCAACATCCTTATCTACAATTCGATTGGCTCGGATAAGGTTGACTGGCCCGGCCCGGTCTCAGCCGGCACATTTGCGGGCGACAACGCGAAGTTTCGAATCAAATCGATCCGCGTCTTCAAGCCGAAGGGATAGACGGCATATCTGGCGGAGTGGAGCGGCGCCGCAATCGAAGGGATGCGGCGATTTACCGTCTTCAGGCAATAAACGCGCACCGAACGGCGCGCGGCCGACCACTGGCCGAAGGTATGCCCGGACCCGCTGCGGGAAGTCACTGGCGGCGGCCGAAGTGCAGCCGCCCCGGACATGACGCTCGCCGCGGATGCCATTGGGCCGGACCGATAACAGCAAAAATTTCAGGGCCGGCTGCCCGGTTATGGTGAAAGCCGGGGGCTTTTTCGGAAGCCCATGCAGGAAGTTGAGCGGTGCCAACCTCGACGGCGGCCTGGGGGCCTGCTGCACGCACCCGCCCGTCGGCTTGCATTGTCCGAGCGCATGCCCGCTGCCGACACGTCAACCTAGATCCGGGAGTTGTGGATCGATAGCCTCGCACGGCGGCGCGCCGTTCAACTTTTGCGTGCCGACTTAGGCCCGCTGTAACTGTAATCGACCCGGCGGGTCGAGCTGACGGCCCCTGAGGTACTTAACCAGCGCCCGGCTTAGGATACGGTACCAACGATCGAGGTCAGTCAACTGCCCCGCAGTTTCGCG
>JAFMSA010000340.1 GCA_017353855.1 Alphaproteobacteria bacterium | reverse complement strand
GCAAGCGCTTGATCAGGTCTTCCGGAGAGAGATCCACGACCTCGATGTCGTCGGCCTGGTCGAGGATGCTGTCCGGTACCGTTTCGCGCACGCGAATCCGGGTGATGCGGGCAACGACGTCGTTGAGGCTCTCGACATGCTGAATGTTGAGCGTCGTGAAGACGTCGATGCCCGCGGCAATCAGCTCCTCGACATCGAGGTAGCGTTTGGGGTGCCGGCTACCCGGCGCGTTCGTGTGGGCCAACTCGTCGACGACCACGAGTTCGGGGCGTCGCTTGAGGATTGTGTCCAGATCCATCTCGGTAAGGAGATGACCTTTGTAATCGACTTCCCGCCTCGAGATCACTTCGAGGCCTTCGAGCAGGGCCTCGGTCTCCCTTCGCCCATGTGTTTCCACGACCCCGATGACGATGTCGGCGCCGTCCCGCCGCTTGGCCTGGGCGGCCAGCAGCATCTCGTAGGTCTTGCCGACCCCCGGGGCGGCACCGAGAAAAATCTTCAGCCGGCCTCGGCCCTCCCGGTTCGCCGCAGCAAGCAGTGCTTCGGGTGACGGTCTTGCCTCGCGCTCCGCCATGGTCTTTATTCTAGCGTATCCCTCCCGGGTGGACACATGTGTTTGTGGAGCAGCGGGCCCCGGGCTGCTCACCTGGCGGCCTCGTAGTAGAGCGGATCCGTCCCCTCACTGAGGGTGCCGGTTTCCCGCCCGACAATCACCGATATGCGCAAGATTTTGCATGCACTTGTGTCTCAACAGCGCCTTACGTTGGTCCTGTCTCATGACCAGAACCGGGCAGATTGCCCAAACCCTGTCCGGTAGGCCCTTCGGCTGC
Source organism: Alphaproteobacteria bacterium (assembly GCA_017353855.1). GTDB lineage: Bacteria > Pseudomonadota > Alphaproteobacteria > ATCC43930 > CGMCC-115725 > AP-15. Next base: position 4,547 of record JAFMSA010000340.1, on the reverse strand, counting down.
CTTCCCTCCACGATCTGGAGCCGCAACCAGAGACGTTGCTGCTCCTATTGGTGCAGGTGCGCGGAAAACCGGCCATGACACCGGTCCCTGAAGGTTGCCTCTCGACGTGTAGTACCCGCATGTGCAACGGCGAACTCGGCGAGTAGTGCTCCGCGGTCAGCAGCGCGACGGGAATGAAACCATCGTAGTTCGGCGGGCCGCCGACCTCGATTGCCGGACGATTGAGCACCAGCTTGGCAAAACGCAGAGCGGAGCCGCGGGTCAGGCCGACGGCGGAGCAGCACGATTAACTACCTGTCGTCGAAATAGGCACTACAGCCGTGGAAATAGCCGTACGGTTCGCCCGCTCCCAGATCTAATCGAAGACATTGGTACGCTGCCTCAATGGCGTCGTGCCCCGACGGGGCTCACCTCGAGGTGTGGTCTCGAGGATGCGGGCCAGAAAAGCCCGATCGCGCTCGATCGCGATCTCCGCTTCATTGCGCTGTAGCAATGCCGCCGAGATCGGCCACTTTGGATCTCCCCGCCTCGAATGTCGCGAAGAGCCTGGAGCTACCAACGCGTCAAACAGCAATTCTGTCGGTCACCTCGTGATCATGCGCAATGGCATGTTTCGAGAGAGTGGCGCAAGCCGTGTTTTTTCGGCTCGACGAACTGTTCAGAACAGAATGCCCGCTTCAAACAGCACGCGCGTCTGTGTCGTGTTCATGCCGTCTCGACCAAAAGCCAATCCCGGTGTCGTGCTGTTCGCACCAACATGGGAGAACTCGGCGCGCGCGAAAAAGATCTGGTACTGATAGGTCGGCGTCAGTGTTACCGACCACGCATTGCTGCCCGGCCCGTACAGCAGATTGGGCGAGCCACTCGCGAGGCTGCCGATCGAGGAAATATATTCGAAGCGGATCGGCAGGCTGAAGCCGGAAAGGGGCGAATCCTCGGAGAAGGAGTAGCTCGCTAATATTGCGCCACCATAGGTGGCCGCCGAACTGAATGCGCCGATAGTCGACGCGGCCGGGACGTGGGTGTATTGGAAATAGGGGGTAATCGTCCATGGCGCAGCCGTGTAATTATAGACCAGGGTAAAAAGCGTCTCGTTGTTCTGAAATAGAGGGGTTACCGTTGTCTGAAAAAATGGTGTCGTTGTCGTTGCTTTAGCAGTGTGCGCGTAATTGCCGCCGGCCGCCAAGACAATGTTATTCGATTTGTCGAGGGTATAGGTGAAGGAACCCGATAGCCAGGTGTACCGGTTCGAGTAGAACCCGTCGTTCAGCGAGACCGAGAAGGCCAAAGGGTCCGCGGTGTAGTTCAGCTGACCACCGCGACTAATGGCGGGTTCCTGGCCCCATAGCAGCCCGCGTTCGATGTTCAGGTTTTGGAATGTGAACGTGTTCTCCGCGCCGATCAGCGTCGGGATCTTGCCCCCCTGGATCGAAAGTGTGTCGGTCGGCGCCACCTTCGCCCACGCCAATGGCAGCGGCCCGAAGAAGTCTCCGGTTGCCTTTGGAGTATTGAAATAGGGTGCACCCAGGCTGGGTACGGTATAGGCACCAACCTGTACGTAATACTGAAACAGACCTTCCGGTTTCTGAAAGAAAAACTGACCGTTCGTCAAACTCCCGAGCGAGCGCTGGTCGTCAGGAAAAGGGTTATTCTGCCATAATCCGAGCCCGCTGACGGCGCCGGTCAAGTAGACCGGGCCTAGCGGTCCCAAGTCGAAGCTCACCGGATTTGGGTTGGCCATCAGAGGACCGGGCATGACAGGCGTCGTCATCGCGGTCGGTGCGGCCGGCAGCTCGCCTGAGGGTGTTTGACCCGCCGGCTGGTCATTGCCGGCTGGGGTTTGCGCAAATAACGCAACGGCACAAGACATTGTGGAAGCGAAAGCCACTGCGCCGCAAATCATTCTCTCGCTCACCCCATCCCCCTCAAGGGGTCCGAGCTTCCTCATGCTCCAACCCCTCCCTACCGAAGCGCAGTTCGGAATCTCGGGTGAGCACCCGAGGCCCAGGTCCTGTAGCTCGATCTAAAGAACGCGCTAACGTGACGAACCCGCGAGACCATCAAGCGCGAGATTGAGCTTGAGGACATTGACTCGCTTCTCGCCGAGAACACCCAGAAGCCGGTCTTGGGTCATCTCCGCGACGAGGGCGCGAACCTTGTCTTGCGGGAGATTGCGGACCTTCGCGACGCGTGGCACCTGGAACTCGGCGGCAGCCGGTGTGATGTCGGGGTCGAGACCGCTTCCCGAGGTCGTTACGAGATCGACCGGGATCGACGCCGACGGGTTTTCCGCCCTCAACCTTTCGGCATCCTCCTTGACCCGGTCGATCAACGCCTGACTGGTGGGCCCGAGGTTCGATCCGCCGGAGTTCGCCGCGTTGTACGGGGCTGCGACCGTCTTGGTTGGATCTTTCGGATCAGTGTCGGTGGTCGCCGAGGGGCGGCCGTGAAAATATTTGTCTTCGGTGAAGTTCTGGCCAATCAGCTCGGAGCCAGTGACGACGCCGTTCTTCTCGATCAGGCTGCCATTCGCCTGGTGCGGAAAAATCAGCTGCGCGATCCCGGTGATGCCGAGCGGATATATGAGGCCGGTGATCACCGTCATGACGATGATCATCACGATGGCAGGACGGATCTGTCTCAACATGGAGGATGTCCTCAGGCAAGACCGATGGCGGTGACGGCGAGATCGATCAGCTTGATGCCGACAAAGGGGGCGATGATGCCACCGAGGCCATAGACCAGCAGGTTGCGGCGCAGGATGCTGGCCGCTCCTGCCGGCCGGTACTTGACACCACGCAGGCTCAAGGGGATCAACCCGATGATGATCAGCGCATTGAAGATGATGGCCGAAAGAATTGCACTCTCCGGCGTCTGCAGATGCATGACGTTGAGAACGCCGAGTTCCGGGTAGAACGCCGCGAACATCGCCGGGATGATCGCGAAGTATTTTGCGGCGTCGTTGGCGATGGAGAACGTTGTCAGCGCACCGCGGGTCATCAGGAGCTGCTTGCCGATCGCTACGATCTCGATCAGCTTGGTCGGATCGCTGTCGAGATCGACCATATTGCCCGCCTCGCGGGCCGCCATGGTGCCGGTGTTCATCGCGACACCGACGTCCGCCTGGGCCAGTGCAGGCGCGTCGTTGGTGCCGTCGCCGCACATCGCTACGAGCTTGCCCTTCGATTGCTCCTCGCGGATCAGCTCGAGCTTGTTCTCGGGCGTCGCCTGCGCGAGAAAGTCATCGACTCCGGACTCTGCGGCAATAGCGGCTGCGGTCAGCGGGTTGTCACCGGTGATCATGACCGTGCGGATGCCCATCTGCCGCAATTCGGCGAAGCGGTCGCGGATCCCGCCCTTCACAATGTCCTTGAGATGGATCACCCCCAGCAGCCGATCATTCCTGGCGACTGCAAGCGGAGTACCGCCCTCTCGAGCGATCCGCTCGGCGATCGAAGCCAGTTGACGGACGGCTTCGGCAACCGGCGCAGGCCGCAAGGTGGTCTGAGCCCCGCCGGCGGCAGCGCGCCGCAACATTGGGCCGGTGCTGCCTCCTTGGGACGCGATGATCGCGTCGACGGCTCCTTTGCGGATCGAGACACCGTCGTAATCAATGCCGCTCATTCGCGTCTGCGCCGAGAACGGGACAAATTTGGCGTTTAAGGGCGCCATATCGCGCCCGCGCAGCCCGTATTTTTCCTTGGCGAGGACGACAATCGAGCGGCCTTCCGGCGTTTCGTCGGAGAGCGAGGCGAGCTGCGCCGCGTCGACGAGCTCGGCTTCGTCAATGCCTGGAAGCGTGACAAACTCCGTCGCCTGGCGGTTGCCGAGCGTGATCGTGCCGGTCTTGTCGAGCAGTAAGGTGTCGACATCGCCTGCGGCCTCGACTGCGCGGCCGGACATTGCAAGCACGTTGAAGCGGACGAGCCGGTCCATTCCGGCGATGCCGATCGCCGACAATAGCGCGCCGATTGTCGTCGGGATCAACGTCACGAAGAGCGCGATGAGGACGACGATTGACACCGCGCCCCCTGCGTAAGAAGCAAAACTGGGAATGCTGACCGTCGCAAAAACGAAGATCAGCGTCATGCCTGCGAGCAGGATATTGAGCGCGATCTCGTTCGGTGTTTTTTGCCGCACCGCCCCTTCAACGAGCGCGATCATGCGATCAAGAAAGGTTGAGCCCTGCGCCGCGGTGATGCGCACCCGCAGCCAGTCTGAAGTTACCCGCGTGCCGCCAGTAACTGCTGAGCGGTCGCCGCCGCTCTCGCGGATGACCGGGGCCGATTCCCCGGTGATCGCGGATTCGTCGACCGAGGCGACGCCTTCGATGACCTCGCCATCGCTCGGGATCAAGTCGTTGGTTTCGACCAGCACGAAATCGCCGGTCTTGAGCGCGGTTGCATCAATAAGCTCAAAGTCTTGAGAGTTGGCGCCCTGGAGACGCTTGGCCTTGGTTTCTGTCCGCGTGCGGCGCAACGCGTCGGCCTGGGCTTTACCGCGCCCCTCCGCGACCGCTTCCGCGAAATTGGCAAAGAGCACAGTGA
>JAFMSA010000896.1 GCA_017353855.1 Alphaproteobacteria bacterium | reverse complement strand
CGCTGTCGCCTTTCGAGGGGCAGATTTCGACTTTCAGGCCCTATCTCGGTAAGGGTCACCCTTGCTATCGCTGCCTGTTTCGCGATCCGCCGCCGCCCGACCTCGTCCCGCGCTGTGAGACCGCCGGCATTCTCGGCGCGGTTGCGGGGGTTCTCGGCACCCTCCAGGCAGTCGAGGTGCTCAAGGAGCTGCTTCAGCTCGGCGACAGCCTCGACGGCACACTGCTTCTCTATGATGCGCTGCGCGCCCGCTTCCACTCGATCCGCATCGCCAAGGATCCGCAGTGCCCGACCTGCGGTGCTGGCGGCTGAGCGGGATCAGCCCTTCCACAGGCCAGCAAAACGGGTGGCGACCGCCTTCTCGTACGGGACCTCTCCCCGCAGAATGCCGACGTCGCGCGCGAAACGGTTCATGCCCGTTACAAATGCCGCCGAGATCCCGGCGTCGTAAAAGGGCAGATCGCGGCGGACCAGCTCTGCGATCAACTCGGCCTCGGCGGGCGGGAAGAGCTTGCGGCCGACCCCTGTCGCGCGGGTCGGGTCCTGTTTGAGCGCTGCCTGGGTCTTGACGATGGCCCGGATTGCCGCGGCGGCGGTCTCGGGAGAGTGGTCGATCAGCCGGTCGGTCGCGGCCACGCAGGCCATCGTATAATTGAAGCAGGGTTCGGGTCCGTCGCCACGGCGCACATCGAGGACGACCGTACCGACGCCGCGGCGCACGGCCACCTCGGTTCCCATGCCGTTCGCCCAAAAGCCGTCGATACGGCCCTCTTCGAGCGCCTTGGCGGCGGTCAGACCGAAATTGACACCGGGCCCAGCGGCGCCCGGTACCGGAGCGATCGTGACATGGTCGCGCTCGAGATCGATGTCGGCCGCGGTCAGCAACCGGCGCAGCCCCATGTCGACCCAGGGCGCCGCCCCGATGCGGCGCCCGCGAACGATGGCCACATCGCCGCGAGTGGCGCCAATGTCCGCGCGCATCACGAGAAACCAATACATCCCCTGCGCCTGTGCGCACAGCAGTTTGGCGTGCTCCCACTCGGGAAAGGCGGCGAGCACCGAGTGCGCTGAGCCGCCGACGAAATCGACCGCACCCTCGCGCATTGCCTGGTAGCACCTGTCGACCGGGAAGATCAGCTCCAGCGTAACGTCGAGCCCTTCCTCCTCGAAGAACCCAAGCTCGACCGCCGCCACGGCCGGGAAATAGGAATTCGAGATCAGGTCGGGCACCGCGAGCTTCATCGCGACCCCCTCAGCCGCGTTCGATCTCGCCCGCGACAGTCGGGCGCTTTAATCGTGCACGGTTGCGCGCCATCGGCTCGGCGTCTGCCCAGACGTATCGGGAGCGCCATCTCCGGATCGCGCATCGCGCGGCGGACCTTCGCCGGCGGCCCGCCGCCGTAGGCTCGGCTAGTCTGTACCATCCGGCCCGAGAGAGCTGCCGGTCGCATGTGAGTGGTAGTGACGGCCGCCGGACCCTCCGCTGCAGAAGCCCAAACCACGTCTCGCATGCCGTCATTGGCCGCGAGCCGCCGCGCAGGCCTGCAATTCCGAGGATGCCCGGCCCAGGGTTTGACCCCGGGCCGCGGGGAGCGCGGACCCGTAGGGGCAAAGCGATCATGCCGAACTCAGACTGAGTGGGCGGTGGAAGACTGTTGACGTCGGCCCAGGGTACGACACTCTGGAACT
>JAFMSA010000895.1 GCA_017353855.1 Alphaproteobacteria bacterium | reverse complement strand
CAGCGAGCGCGTGACGATCCCGGCATGCTGTTCGGGGCTCCGGCAGGCGCTCGCCCAGGACTGCCAGAATTCTTCCGTGGATTGCAGCGCGTCGTCGGCATCCACCGGCTCGGGAAGGGGCAGGTGGGATGGGACATAGGTGAGGACGAACGGCACCTGCTGCCCGGCGGATACGGCGAAGTCCCCGATCGTGGCCAGTCCCTCGCCCCGAAGGTCGACGGGCGTGCGGAGGTGCAGCATGTCCGGCCCCGCAATCGCCAGGAGATCGTCGGTCTCGCTGCGCGTCACCCACGGCACGGAACCGCCGTGCCCGAACCGGACGCTCAATTCGCTGCGCATCGGTACGGTGCCGCGCTTGCCGACCACCAGACGCACGAGACGGGACGAGGCGCGGCCCCCGCGCACCGGCATGAAGTCGCTCACAACAACTGCTCCGCCGTCGGTCGTGAACTCGGTTTCAAGGATCAACGTGTCGCCCCGGTAGCGGCGTCTGACCCGAACGCCTGCGTCCATTCCTGTGGTGGCTGGCGCGATACGCCAACGGCCATTGTTGGCATCACCGAGCAACGCTGCAAAACACGCCCCTGAATCGAAGCGGGGCCAGCAGAGCCAGTCGATGGAGCCGCCCTTGGAGACGAGTGCAGCCGTCTCGCAGTCACCTATAAGTGCGTAATCTTCAATGCGACTAGACATGAAGGGTCAACCCCAAACACAGCATGATCAGCCGTTCGCCGCCGCCGAGCGTGCGATATCGCCAGCGCTGACGCCCTCCAATGTGAGCCCGTAGGCGGAAGGTTCTAGCGGAGTGCCATTTTCTGACTAAACGCAAACCCACTTTTCCTCCAGAAATGCTGATTAGCCCTTCAAACGGGCAAGCACGTCTTCGACGGCCGCGGCAGCGCTGGCCTGGTCGCCCTTGGTAAAATCAACCAGCAGCCGAAAACCGGCGCGATCCTATCGGATGATCCGGCCGTCCTTTCCAACTCGTTGTGGATGCCGACGACCCGGTAAACCCGCAGGGGATGAACAACAGCCTCCTGTTCCTCGGTCAAGATCGTGTCCTTGATTAGAGACGAGATTTTCATGTGCGACCACGATTCCGCCGATCTCTGCATGGGACTGCAACCGTGCAGCTAGATTCACCGCGTTGCCAATGATGGGCCGAAATTCCCGACAGTGCAGAAGCCCGTATTGATCCCGATGCGCAGCTGGAACGGCTTTTCTGAGCCCAGATCCAACCACTTAAGTTGCAGCTCGCGCATCCGCCGCTGCATGGCGATCGCCATCTTGACAAAGGCGATGGCGTCCTCCTTGCTCCCCTGGCTCGCCGGATCGCCGAAGAACCCCATGATGGCGTCCCCCACGTACTTGTCGATCGTAGCGCCGTAACTCTTCCGCTTGGCGGCGACTCTGGCCGGGTCCGTACCGGTGAAGATCGAATTGTACAATTGGGGTCGGTAGGAACTTGGCCAATTTAGACGACAGGTCGGCGAGAAGCTCGTTCTTTTCGGTTAGCTCGATTTGCGTGCGGCGGAACTCGATAAATCCGATCGAGACGGCGATCATGGCGACAGAACGACCAACCAACTGAGATTGCGATGGATAATGTTCACGAACCCCATTGCTTCTTGCATCGACGTAACGGCGGGAAGGATGTACATGGACATGAGATCAGCAAAATAAAACAGACA
>JAFMSA010000339.1 GCA_017353855.1 Alphaproteobacteria bacterium | reverse complement strand
GCTTCGGGAAAGATCTGCTCGCCGAGCCGGTCCTGAAGAAAGCTTGTCCTGCGGGCGATCGCAGGTCCCGAGATCGCCCCCAGCAGGTGAGAGACAAAGCTGCGAGCCACGCGAGGATCGAATACCACGGGGCAGCGGCAGGTCGGCATCTTCTTCGTCCCCAACCGCTTGACCGCGCGCTCGCCGGCGCTCTTGCCGACTTCCGCCGGGTCGCGCAGATCGGCGGCGTGTATTGCGCTCGAATAGTCGTAATCCCGCTCCATCCGCGTTCCTGCACCGGCGACCACGGCCGCGCTGACCCCTTGGCTCGAGCCCGAATAAGAGCCGGCGAAACCGTTCGAGGCGGCGAGCGTAACGCTCGAACGGCCCCATCCCGCCTCTGCGCCCTCCGAATTGGTGACCCCCGCGACGGCCAGTGCGGCCTCCTCGGCGACACGCGCCCGTTCTATCAGCACCTCGGCGGTGGGCTCCTGCGGGTCGAGCATGTCGAGGCTCGGCCAGTCTCGCGCGATCTCAGCCGCATCGGCGACGCCGCAAAACGGGTCCTCCGGAACGGCGCGAGCCATCGCGACCGCCCGCCCGGCGAGATCGGAAAGCGCCGCGGGCGAGCGGTCGGTCGACGATATGATGGCCTGCTGCCGCCCGATGAACACGCGCAGTCCCAGGTCCTGGCCCTCGGAACGTTCAAGTTTCTCGGTCTTGCCGAGGCGGCGTCCGTGCGACAGCGATGTACTCTCGAAGATCACCGCATCGGCGGCGTCGGCGCCCGCCCGACGGGCGCGAGCAATCAGATCCTGCAGCAGGTCGAGAGAGGCCGCTGCGTGCTTGTTCGTTTCGGTCATTCGCAACTCCCTCATTTCCAGATGGGCGTCCCCGGCCCCGGCAGGCCGTAGCTCGCCCATTTGCTCGTGACCTCGGCGACGATTTCTTCCGCCATGCGGATCGGGCGCCCCCAGTCCCGCCGCGTCTCGGGCGGCAATTTACCCGTCGCGTCGAGGCCGATCTTGCCGCCGAGGCCGGATTGCGGCGATGCGAAATCGAGATAGTCGATCGGGGTATGGTCGACGAGCGTGACATCACGCACCGGGTCCATGCGGGTCGAGACCGCCCACATGACCTCCTTCCAGTCCCGCGCGTCGATATCGTCATCCACGACAATGACGAATTTCGTGTACATGAATTGACGCAGAAACGACCAGATCCCCATCATCACGCGCTTTGCGTGGCCCGGGTAAGCCTTGCGGATAGCGACGACGGCAATGCGATAAGAACAGCCCTCCGGCGGCAGCCAGAAATCCGTGATCTCCGGGAACTGCTGCTGCAGCAGCGGGATAAAGACCTCGTTCAACGCCTCGCCCAGGATCGAGGGCTCATCCGGCGGCCGGCCCGTGAAGGTCGAGAGATAGATCGGGCTCGCGCGCATTGTGATCGCCGAGAGCCGGAAGACCGGGAAGCGTTCGACCGCGTTGTAATAGCCCGTGTGGTCGCCATAGGGGCCTTCCTCGCCATATTCGTCGAGCGAGACATGCCCCTCGAGAACGATCTCGGCCTGTGCGGGCACCTTTAGCGGTATCGTCTTGCAGTCGACCAGTTCGACCCTGCGGCTGCGCAGCAAGCCCGCGAACTGGTATTCCGACAGCGTGTCCGGAACCGGGGTCACCGCCGCGAGTATCGTCCCCGGATCGGCGCCGATGACGGCGGCCGCAGGCAGTGGCTCGCGTCGCGCGTCGCGCCAGCGCTGATGATGCTGGGCGCCGCCGCGATGCTTGAGCCAGCGCATCAACGTCGTATCCCGGCCGGTGACCTGCATACGGTAGATGCCGAGGTTGAAGGCATCTTCGCGGCGCTCGCCGGGGCCTTTGGTCACGACGAGCGGCCAGGTGATCAACGGGGCGGGCTCGCCCGGCCAGCAGGTCTGCACCGGCAGCGCCGAAAGATCGATCTCGTCGCCGCGCAGCACGACTTCCTGGCATGGTCCCGTGCCCACGGTGCGGGGCCGCATCGCCATTACCGTCCGCAGCAGCGGCAGCATGTCGAGCGCCTCGCGCCAGCCGCCCGGGGGTTCCGGCTGTTTGAGAAACGCCAGTGTCTCCCCAATTTCACGCAGACCGCCGGGCTCGCGATCCATGCCCCAGGCGACGCGCTCGACGGTCCCGAACAGATTGACGAGCACCGGCATCCTATAGGCGCCGCCGCTCTCGCGCGTGACATTCTCGAACAACACCGCAGGCCCGCCCTCGGCCAGCAAACGCGTCTGGATTTCCGTGATTTCGAGATAGGGAGAGACCGCCACGGTGACCCGCGCCAGCCGTCCGGCGGGTTCGAGCCGGCCGATGAAGTCGCGCAGGCTGGAATAGGGCATGCCCGGCTATATGGGGGCTGCGCGAGCCATTGGCGAGCGCGGCTCGGCGCTCGCCGAGAGGCTCTTGGCAACGGAGCTGCCGGCAGCTCGGGCAGCGAAGCGCGGACGCGATAGCGCGCTCGGCACGCAAGGCAGCCGCGCTCACCCCGATGCACTCGAGCAGCAGCCCGAGCGCGCGCGCCGGCACCGACAGAAGGCCGCTGCGCGGACGCCGCATCCTCGGTGCTCCTCGCGACCTTGATCATCACGATTGCCGGCACCGGCGAGCCGGAGGCTTCGAAATGCCCTGGCGGCTCCGCGCCGATCGGGCGGCGCACGGCGGCGGCGGGCTCGGATCAGCGGTTGCCGGCCGTTGCCGCGTCTGGCGGCCGCCGACACGAGCACCGCCCCGCGGCGCTCTGTCACCGGCCCGGCGCTCTAGTTGAGGCGCGGGGACGCACCATCGCGGGTTACCGAGGCGGTGAAAGTGGTGGCCGGCCCGTGATAATGCCGGCAGCGCAGGATGAGATTCATCCCGCCAACACCCGCCAGACGACCCCGTCGCGCAGCTCGCTATCCTCGAGATCGCGGCTCGTCGGTACGACATAGCGGGCTCTTTCACACAAACCTGCGGCCGGCAGATAGACGCGCCCGGGATCACCCAACAGGACGAGGCAGCCGCGCCCCGCGAGCCCGCGCAGCCACATGGCGGCTCGATCCGCCATCGGCTGTTCGTAGCAAACATCACCGGCGGTGACAACTTCCCACCGGGGATCGTCGGAGCCGATCAGATCGGCGGTCGTCACCGTAACGGCAGCCCCGTTCAGCCCGGCGTTCGCGGCGATCGCAGCGGCAGCGAGGTGATCGATCTCAGCGGCGAGAACACAGGCCGCGCCGGCCTGCGCTGCGGCGATTGCGACAAGACCCGAGCCGGCGCCGAAATCGAGCACAAAACGACGCGCGACCACTGACGGATGATCGAGCAGGTAGCGGGCCAACGCCTGGCCGCCGGCCCAGGCGAAAGCCCAGAACGGCGGCGGCACTGCGCTGCGCGCGAGGCTTTCTTCACTCGCCTGCCAGATCGGCGTGATCTCGGTGGCGAGATGAAGGCGGATCTCCGGCACCAGCGGCGGCGAGACGACCGCGGTGTTGCGACGCACGAAAGCGGCAGGATCCAAAGCCGGCTACGCAGAATGACCGGCCACGATCCCGGCCAATATCAGCCAGCCGACGATCCGGTTCGAGCGAAACTTGGCGAGACAGTCGGCCGGGTCATCGATCGCAACCTGCAGCGCTTGCCAGGCGAGCTGCACCGCTGCCGCGACGAGGCCAGTCCAGAACATGGCGCCGAGCCCCGCCGCCTGACCTGCGGCGCCCCAGAACAGCAGTGCAGCGGCGTAAAATACAAGCAGCCAGGCGCGAGTGCGCGAACCGAGGGCGATGGCCGATGATTTTACGCCGATCAGGACATCGTCCTCTTTGTCTTGATGCGCATAAATCGTGTCGTAGCCGATCGTCCAAAAAATGCCGCCGAGATAGAGCAGCAGCGACGGCCAGCCGAGCCCGCCGCTGACGGCGGTCCACCCGATCAGCGCCCCCCAATTAAAATTGAGCCCGAGAAAGACCTGCGGCCAGTAAGTTATCCGCTTCATGAACGGGTAGGTGGCGATCAGTATGAGAACGGCCGATCCGAGCAAAATGCTGCTCCGGTTGAGACTGAACAGTACGGCCGCTCCAATCGCCAGCTCGACCAGCAGAAACATGACTGCCTGCCTCACCGATACGGCGCCGCTCGGCAGCGGGCGCGCTCTCGTGCGGGCGACCTGGGCATCGTAGCGACGGTCCGCAATGTCATTGAGCGTGCATCCGGCACCGCGCATCGCAACGGCGCCGCCGGCAAACAGCAGCAACAAGATCGGGTCGGGCCAGCGCCGCGATGCAAGTGCGATTCCCCACCAGCCGGGAAACAACAACAGCCACGTGCCGATGGGCCGGTCGAGCCGGGCCAGGCGGGCATACGGCCGGCTCCGCGCCGGCAGATACCGCTCGACCCAATCGTTATCGGGGATGTCACCCGGGTCTGGACGTGCGGCCCGCTCCGCCTCACGCTCGCGCCGCGCAGGCTCCTTCCCCTGCGCGCCCACAGGGAGAACGCCCGAACGCTCGTTCGGCCGGTCGGGCGTTCCAGGAGCGGGGGGACGGGCGATTCGAGCAGGATCAGACGAATGCATGACCATTTTCGTGATGCAGAGGGGAGCTTATCTCCACAGGCGCAGCAGTTCGAGGGGATGGTGGGATGTCCGGGCGCCGACCACCGCGCCTTTATGTGACGCCGGGTCTTGCGCGCGCCCGGTCGCTCGAGGCCGAACCGGGGCAGGCGCATTATCTCCGATCCGTATTGCGGCTCGGCGCCGGTGCACCGGTCGCCGCGTTCAATGAAGGTGACGGGGAGTGGCTTTGCCGCATCACGCAGGCCGACAGGAACGGCGTGCGGCTGACAGTCGAGCGACAATTGCGCGAACCGGAGCGCGAAGGCGACCTGTGGCTCCTGTTTGCTCCAATCAAACGCGCACGGCTCGACTGGCTCGTCGAGAAGGCCACCGAGCTCGGCATTGCGGCGCTGCTGCCGGTGGGGACGGCGCGCACCCAGGTCGAGCGGGTCAACCTCGCCCGACTGCGGTCGCACGCGCTCGAGGCGGCCGAGCAGAGCGAGCGGCTCAGTGTGCCGGAGGTGCGTTCGCCGCAACGGCTCGATCGGATACTGGCCGCCTGGCCTTGCGAACGCCGGCTGATCGTATGCGACGAGCGCGGCGGCGCTGAGCCGATCGGCGAAGCCGCGGCGCGCCAGCCTTCCGGACCGGCCGCACTTCTGATCGGTCCGGAAGGAGGATTCGACGAAACGGAGCTTGACGCTTTGGGTAAACTCTCTTTTGTTACGCACGTCGGGCTCGGACCGAGGGTGCTGCGCGCCGAAACCGCCGCTCTAGCGGCCGTGGCGGTGTTTCAAGCCATCGCCGGAGATTGGCAACGCACCCGTATGCGTTGATGCTTGTCGATTT
>JAFMSA010000036.1 GCA_017353855.1 Alphaproteobacteria bacterium | reverse complement strand
GATGCCCTCAAAAAGATCGGCGTGCGGCTACGCAACCCCTAATGAGCGAAGCCTAGCCGTGTAAGACCACCCCTTTGCCAGGCTCCTGGCGCGGGGTGATACGCTCAGAAACAGTGCAGACCGTGCGCGATGGCGCGTCTTGGGTCGCCTCAGAATACCTTGCGCAACCCGGCCTGCTTCAGGATGGCGTTCGCCAATGGTCGATTGTTGATATTGACTGGCACCGGAAAGGTGCATCGGATTCTACCGGCGTCAGTTGCGCCAGCGTCATGGCGTGCCGGGCGAATGCCGGCGTCATCCCGAGTTCTTTCAGGCCCCGGCAGCAGCATGATCTCGCCGCGCTCGATGCGTTCGCGCCGCTTCTTGGCGGCCCTCAGCGCCTCGGCCGCAACGGCGAGCAATGGCTCGCCCTCGCTGACCATCTTGCTGGCCCCTTCACGCAACACCTTGTTCGCCTCCACGATCCCCTCGGTTTAGATTTGACGAAGCTGCCAGGCCGTCTCGTGCTGCTGGGCGTGGTCAAGCTGGGGCGCATGTATATCGTCCTGCGTCGGCATCGCGACCCGCACGTGCACAGCGCCGAGGATCTCGGCCCGCAGCGCGTCATCGAGACGGTTTGCGAGCCTGCCCAGCCGTTGATGGAGGCGAATCCGGAAGTCGACGCAGTCGGCAATCGTTGACGGTATGGTGATCGCGTCGGGTCCTTGTTCCTACTAACAGCGGCGGCGGGAGAGTCGAGCGCGAATCAGGGTCAGACGGTCGGTCATTCGGCTGCCCGGTGTTCGCGTGCCTCGGCGGCGCGGTGAGCCGATCGGTATTCCCGCGAACAACACCCAGCCTGGCCCAACTGTCCAGCGGTGCCATTCGAGGCGCTAAAAGAGTTGTCGCAACGCTTTGGCCATAGTGATTTTCCATCAAGTTGCTTGTGCCCTTGTCCAATGCCCAATCGCCTTCGTGCGGGAGTCCCGAGACGTGTCGGTTGCCGGAAACCCGGCCAGCCTTTGTGAAGGCGCGGTGAGGACGATGATCGGGACGCTGTGGTAATGCAATGTCCCGGCGATCTCGTCGAGGTGGATCACCTGCTCTTCCGGCTGACTAAGCGGCTTGGCCGGCTCACCATTCTTCGTTCGTGTTCGATAGGCTTTCTGCCGGCGGACCCCGAACCGTACCGACTGTCGCCGCGGGCTGGCCGGAACCAGGTCTGGCAAGTCGGACAGCGACACGTAAAGCCGGCGTTCGCGCTTGCGGTGCCGGAAACGCCGTTGCTCGCACCGCTCGCTGCATACGGTGCGGTGGCTGCCCAAGCCTGTGGCCGGCGTCGCCAGCGGCTGGCCGCACCCCCCACAAGTCAAGCCCGCGAGATCCTCGCGAGTTCCGGCTCCGTCGTGCAACGCGGGCAAGATAGCACCCCAAACGAGCAAGCGGTTGTCGTGGAAATGATCGCGTACGAAGGTGACGAGGTCGTCCGGTGCGAAGAAGGCAACGCCAGCAACGATCAGGTTGATATCGCGGCATCGGCCCTCCGGGTTACGGATCGACGAATGGGAGACCGGAGACCCATTCACGCTCCCGTAACCACAGGAACACCGCGGCCACCACGATGGACCTGCACCTGACCGACGACCAGGTCGAACTCCTCTTCGCGGAGCTGGACGGCATCGTCGAGAACGACCGCTACGCATCACCACGCTGCGCGAGATCCGCTGCTGTGAGCCGAACCCGGAACATAAGCCGGCGTCAGTGCCGCAGCCGTACCTTGAGCCGCCGAGCCGGGGACGATTTCACAGGCGGCGCTAACGGGCCGTTGGCGCTCGCGCGCGCGTCGCGTTTATAATCGCAAGAAAGAGGGTGCCCAAATGCGGATGATCGCGCTCGTCATCATAGCTTTAACGCTCGTGCTCTCCGTGCTCCCTATGCGGATGGCAATGGCAGAAGAATTGGCCCTTTCCCTTTCATTCAGGGGGCTCACAGTAGAGCGCAAGGATGAACTCCATCGCTGGCTACACCCCTATAGCCCCGTTGCTGGACAATGCACCCCGCAATTACAAAAGAATTGTAGCAAGTCATATGTTATATGTCGTTCTGGGTGCGGAGGAGATATCAACGCAAAAGAAGTTTGCGCCGAACACTGTTGCCACGCATGGTCCACATGTGTTGATGCCTGCCATCCGCAGGTTCATTGTTGATTTGTAGCGTTTGCGGCAGGACGACGAGGACCCGTATCGCGCAGACATGATCGCTCACTGCCACATCCGGATCCGCGAGGTCGGCGTCCGAAGGGGCGGTCGGACTAACACGATTGCCTTTCGCGTTCGACAGAATCACTTTAGCAGCAATAAATGCGAACACTTGACTGTTGAACCCGCGTCTTCCGCGGCTCAGAACGACCTCCCCTGGCCTTCAACCCTTCCCGACCTTGCAGCAACCTGCGGAGCCGAAATTCTCAATTTAACCAGCACACCGGGCAAACCAATTCTGGGCCAACGCCCATGCCGTTGAGTTTGCTGGAATTCGTTGTCTAACTCCAAAACGGCAACACGACACTCGATATGAAACATGCCCGCTGCGCAGCGGCCGAAGGCGGGTTTCCCTTTGACCACGCAATGGCAGCGGCCAATACGTTAGTCTTGCGGTGTGAGGACGACACCGTCGCGGCGGCGCTGTTATGGCACCGCTTCTTGGACGAGGCTCAGTTTCTCGCGCTCGTTACCGGAACCACTGCTGCCGCCACGACAGCCGCGGCAAGGGCACGGGTTCGGTCTTCGACACCGCTGGCACGCTCCGGGGCTGGCGTACGTCAACAACCCGGTAAGTCTCTCCTGCACTCGGCGCCGCTTATCCTCGCTCTCGTCGAGGCGATCACGTAGATCCCGAAACGTCTCGCGGAGATCCTGGCGCTCGATCAGAAGCCTGTCACGCTCCACCGAGGCGGTTGCCAGTGACGTGCCTGGGACGTCCGGTGGCACGGATCGTAACATCGTGCTGGAACCGTTACTGGCAGGCTGGAACATGCGATGCAGCTCGGCCGGGTCGATTGCGAACTCCCCGGTGTCGGAGCGCGAGGCAGACAATCGGCCGGATCTAATCGCTCGGGCGATCGTCGGTTTGGATTTGCCGGTAGCGCGGGCCGCCCAACGTATAAGACATGGAATCCCCGACACGCGTTCCGGCGCGTAGCCGGGGGAAATGACTGCGTTGCCTGGTGACGTACGAGCCGGGGGAATGCCCGCTGCCACCCGTGCCGGTAGCCTATCACAACCGCAGTGACTCGCAGTAATTTCGCGTTACACGCGAGCACCCGGAAATCTCAGAGTTCAAGTTACTTTAGGAGTTAGGCGGATTCCGGCGTACTAGATGTTGCTTTCCCAGGTCCGAAGCTTGGAGGATAGGCGCATGCTGTTCGGTACCAGCTCCTACGGCAACTTTCTCGCCGACGCGTTCTCGATCTTTTTCCTGGTGCTGTGGTTCTGGCTGCTGATCACAGTGATCGGCGACCTGTGGTGGCGCGAGGACATTTCCAGCTCGATGAAGATGGTATGGGCGGTGGCACTGATCGTGCTGCCGTACATCGGCATCTTTGTCTACATGATCTCGCAGGGTGCGGGAATGACAAGACGACGTAATGAAAGACTGCGCCGGGTGCGCGAGCAGTTCCCGCAGGCACCCGGTTTCAGCGCCGCCGACGAGATCGCCAAGCTCGAACGGCTGAAAGCCGACGGCCTGCTGTCGGATGCCGAATATGGGCGGCTGCGCGAGCGCATCGTGCAATAGACCACATTCGCTTGGTGCCGCCGTCACCCTGCCTCGGCCGACCACCAGCGCGGCGCGTCGTCGAGATCCTTTCTCAACGGCCTAACCGCACACGGTCCCGGTACGTCAGCCGAGGGTTGCGGCCCGCTCGACGACCTCGGGCCAGGCGCCATCCGTAGCGGCGAGCGACAGGATCAGCTCGCGCGACCCGTCGAGGCGCGCGTACATCCGCGTCAGCGTAAGCCGCGCATATGGTCGCGGATGAGAGGAGCGTAACCGGATGTGGTTTTGATCATCCTCCCATCGCCTTGCCACGTGGCGCAGCAAGGTTCGTCTCGACTTCCGGGGCCTCTGCGCGCGCCGGTTGCGCTGGACCGTGCTCCTTGGGTTCGGTCTCGTCTTCGAGCCCTCGGGGCGCCGTGGGCTGCGCGGCGGTTCCTCGCCCCGTGCCATGGCGCAGCGGCGGGAGCGGCTCTTGCGCGCTCTCTTGCAGCTGCACAGCGCTCCAGGCGATCCAGCCGATCGGCGTGATCGCCAAGCTCGGCCAGCACCGTTGCCAGCAATGCGGATGCTGTTGAGGACGTCAAAAACGCCCGCAGTGTTGGAAACACCCATATACGCGGGTACTCCGGGATGTGGTTAAGAATCCCACCCGGTGCCGCACCTGACCTGACTTACCTCTAAGAAATTCGTCACATTTATCGCCGCTCCAGGTCGGGGCGGCGGTCTTTTTTATTCTGACGGTAAGCAGGACTGGTTCGGAAACGTCTTCCGAAGATCAGAAGTATGGGCGGGCCAGAGGGCGCCGGTCAGTGTCTGTTGGCACAAATGGTGTTGCTTGAGCACCAGCACTTTAGTCCCGGCTCAAGTTTTCGGCAATCTGAAGTTTTCGGGGCGAGATCGCGCGCCCAGAAATTACATGGCGCGAACCCTTTCCACGTGATCGCAGCGCTCCGGGAAAAGGAGTCCCGATAAAAAAGACCGGGCACCACGGAATGCCCGGTCAGGTTGAAGCCATGCTCTCGCTGTCCTAGCCAGCGGCGAACGGCAATTTGTCCAAATGACCGGTTCGAGCTCCCAGCTCGGCCGGGTCTTCTGGTGGAAGACGTTTGCGACGCGATCCATTCTGGGAAGCGCTTGGTTTCGTCCAGAATGGCCCGCTACTTTGCATCTGATGACACGAATGTTGGGTCCGGGCCAGATTGGCGTGCCAAAGTTGCTTCAGAAGCTCGTTGACCCGAACAAGAACAACGAAAACTCGCCGCTAGATCGGCTTCCCTGCGCTGCGCTCCCAGATGTCGCCGAGCAAAGTGTTGCTTGGCAATGAACTGTCCAAGACCTTGTGCGCCGCCTCGGCGCCGGCAACCGGCAGGTCCTGTGGATCGAGCCTGCCGATCTGCACGAGGACCGAAGCCTGGTCCCAATAGATGTGCTCGTGCGCGACCTTGCCGTCACTGAACTTGACGATTGCGACGAGCGGCACCTCGACAACCCGCCCAGTCGGCGCGATGCCGGGCAGCATCCAGTCGACCGCCGCGGTATGGGTGAAGCGGAAGATCACCTCATCGACAAGCGTGTCGCTGCCGACCGTGCGGCTGACCGGAATCATCATCGTGTCCGGCGGGTTACCGCCGATAAAATGATATTTGTAGAACCGCTTCAGCTGGTCGTGGCCGACCCCGCCGGCCATCGTCGGGATGTGGTTGACGTAGGGCTCGGGCACCATCGTCGCCATCGTCATATCGACGTCGCGCGTCTCGAACTCGCAGCGGCAATGCGCCTCCCACAACGCTTCGAGATCGTAATCGGCCATTGTCAGCCTCCCATCAGATGACGCCCCCTCTTTTTTAGCTCGGCGACATTGGTGGCAGAAAGCCCGAGCCAGCGGGAACTGCCGTCGCGGTCTGCGCTCGCGTGCGGATTCTTCGTCAGCAAGGCGGCAGTCGAGTTGGCGCCGGCCGGGCACAGGACAAGGCGGCTATCAGCTAAACGCCAATTCGCCATTTCATGGGCTGGCCGTCTAGTGCACTTGCAACAGGTCGACGTCAAAAATCAGGGTGGCGTTGGGCGGGATTACGCCGCCGGCGCCGCGCGCGCCGTAGCCGAGTTCTGGCGGGATAATCAACGTACGCTTGCCACCGACCTTCATGCCGGCAACCCCCTCGTCCCAACCGGCGATGACCTGCTGCGCGCCGAGGGTAAACTGAAAGGGCTGGCCGCGATCGAGCGAGCTGTCGAACTTCTTGCCCTTGGCACCATTATCATACAGCCATCCGGTGTAATTCACGGAGACTTTGTTGCCCGCTTTGGCGGTGGCGCCATCGCCGATCTTGGTATCGGTGTATTTCAGGCCATCGGTCATTTCAGTCACCTGATTGTCGGCTGCGTTCGATCGCACAACAGACGCGCACGCTGCAATGATGGCAAGCCCCACAGCGGCCCCCGCGAGTCGGATCTGTATCATGGGCCCCCCGGAATATGCCAATGCTGTGCGGTTGCCCTTTCTTACACAGCGTCGGAGGAGATTGCAATGTCAGGCCACAGCACCCCTCAGCGCCAGACGACGGTGCGCGCAGCGGTCTTTGATCTCTTTCGCGGCTTCGGGACGACGACGATTTTTGGCAACCCCGGCTCGACGGAATTGCCGATGTTTCGCGATTTTCCTGCCGATTTTCGCTATGTGCTTGCGCTCCAGGAAATGGTCGCTGTGAGCATGGCCGACGGCTATGCCCAAGCGACCCATAATGCCGGACTGGTCAATCTGCACTCCGCGACCGGTCTCGGTCATTCGCTCGGGGCGGTGTTCACCGCGTACAAAAACCAGGCCCCTCTGGTGATCATTGCCGGCCAGCAGGCACGCTCGACCCTGCCCTTTGAGCCGTTCCTATTCGCTGAACGAGCGGCCGATTTCCCGCGGCCCTACGTCAAATGGAGCTGCGAGCCGGCACGGGCCGAGGATGTCCCGGCGGCGATCGCCCGGGCCTATTACACGGCGATGCAGCCCCCGCGCGGTCCCACTTTTGTCTCGGTGCCGGTCGACGACTGGGATCGCTTTTGCGAGCCGGTCAAGCTACGCCGGCTCGGTAAGGTCGTGCGCGGTGATCCGCAGCTGCTCGCCGAGATGGCCGAGGCGCTTAGCGCCTGCGTGCGGCCCGTCTTTGTCGTCGGTGCGGCGGTGGCGCGCGACGACGCCTGGGACGAGATCGTGGCACTCGCCGAACGGCATCGGGCGAGGGTCTGGGCGGCACCCAATTCGGGCCGCAACAGCTTCCCCGAGGACCATGCGCTGTTTGTCGGCTTTCTCGCCGCCGATCGAGAGAAAATCGTCGCTAGCCTGGCCGGCCATGACTTGGTCCTGGTGCTCGGCGCGCCGGTCTTCACTTACCATGTCGAGGGCTTCGGCCGGCACATTCCAGAGGGCGCTCGTCTGCTGCAGCTCATCGACGATCCGGCCGTCGCCGCCTGGGCACCCGTCGGCACCGCCGTCGTGACTGACTTAAAGGCGGGCATCCGCGATCTTCTGCAGGGGCCGGAGCCTCGGCTACGCAACGCGCCGGCTGGGCGCATGCCCTGCGCGGGCGTATCGGGTCCGGCCCTGACCGACGCCTATCTGATGCAGCAGATCGCCTTGCTGCGGCCCAAGGGCAGCATTATCGTCGAGGAAGCGCCGAGCAGCCGGGGTGCCATGCACGACTACCTGCCGATCCTCGACCGCGATGGGTTTTACACCTGCGCGAGTGGCGGTCTCGGCCACGGCTTACCCGCGGCGATCGGCATCGCATTGGCCCGCCCGCGCGAGAAGGTCATCGCGCTGTTGGGCGACGGCTCGGCGATGTACGCGATCCAGGGGCTGTGGACGGCGGCCCAACTCGGGCTCGGCGTCACCTTTGTGATCATCAAAAACCGACGCTACGAGGCGCTCGTCAATTTCGGCCGCTATTTTGGATTGCAACAAACCGTCGGCACCAGTCTGCCCGGCATCAATTTCTGCGCTTTGGCGCAGGGTCAGAGCGTCGCGGCCGCCGCCGTCGACCGCCGCGAGGCCCTCGCCGACGCGCTGCGCACCGCCTTCGCCGACCTTGCGAAGCCGAACCTGGTGGAAGTCGCAGTCGAATGAAGACAGCCATGCCGGACCGGTTCACTCGTAGTGGAACGCACCGTCGGCTGGGAACTCGTCCTTCTCGGTCCAAGTGTCCTGGGTAGACCGCCATTCGGCCTCGACGCGTTTTGGCGACAGCTGCCGCGCGTCAATCCGGGGTGGCGCACGCCGAGCAGAGAGGCATGTTGGCTGGCGGTCGCGGCCGGCCGAGTAGGAAGCGGGTTCTTCACACCAACGAGGCCCCTGAACATTAAAGGGACGCAGATATACGGTAGAAAGGTCAAAAGGCGAACGTCGGCATATATTCTCTAGAGGTCGGCTGGCACGGGGCAAATGTCGCAGAAGGGTGGACACCCGTTCTTTGCCGGAACACGCTCGCGCGGCAAGAAGAAAGCGCCTCTTCCGGCCATTCAAGGCTAGCGCGTGGACTCATTAGCGCGCAGCCATAGTCTGATCGAAGCAAGCTGGATGAATGAGAGGTAGTCGGCTGCGAGCTTGTCGTGGCGCGTTGCCACACGCCGGCACTGCTCGATCGTGTTGAAGAACCGCTCGACCAAATTCCGGGCACGGTAGAAATTCGGACTGAAGCAGATCGGCCCGCTGCGATTGCATCTTGGCGGTATGTTGGCCCAAACGCTTCTCTCGGCGGCAAGGGTTCTGAGGGCTCTGATCCAGGCGGCGTCATAACCACGGTCCGCCAGCGGCATTGTTCCCGAGTTTAGCGAGAATAGCAGCTTACCTGCAGGGCGATGGTCGTGTGCCTCACCGGCGACGGCAGAGCGTCTCGACTGTGCTCCTTAAGCGAGCGACGGGCGGCCCGCCGCTTGCGGAGCACGCGCCGAACATGTGTGAAAATTTCACTGTGAA
This sequence comes from Alphaproteobacteria bacterium, assembly GCA_017353855.1. Lineage (GTDB taxonomy): Bacteria > Pseudomonadota > Alphaproteobacteria > ATCC43930 > CGMCC-115725 > AP-15. Next base: position 6,095 of record JAFMSA010000036.1, on the reverse strand, counting down.
CTTCCAGGTGTGAAGTTCCATTTGGACTTCATTGTTCTCAGCTTCAATCCATGGAGGGAGAAGAAGCGGTTTATTCCTCGACAGGCGGAGCAGGTTGTTCCTCAGCCGGCGACTGATCCGCCCGCTACTCCCAGAACGGGGTGGCGCGCGCTAGTTGCCTTGCCGATTTTGCGGCGGCCTCGACGGAGCGCCCCATTTCCGTCTGCTCGTGTCCTAAGACGAACCCTATCGCGAGCGACTTGTCGGCTCTTTTTTTCGGCGAACCGCCGCCGTGGGCGATGCCGCTGGCGACCCGCTTGTGCACGTAGATGTCGTTGAGCCTGCCGAGGTTGGTCTGCAGCCGCTTCAGCGGCTTGGCAAAGCGCCCGCGCGCGGCTTCGCTCTTGCCGTCGCTGAACAGTCCAGCAAAGAATTGGGTGGCGTAGCGCAGTTTCTTGACACCGATGCGCAGTTTGTGTCGGCGGGACGGATCGAGATCTTCGATCCGGTTTGCTTTCTTCAATATCTTCTTCAGACGCCTGCCGAGGATTTCCACAGCAAATCCGACGGCCGGCCGCTCACGCGCCGCCGCGATCGCCTCGTCGCCCGAGCGCCGCCACTGGCCATCCAAAATCCATAACGCCGTCATAAGCCCGAGCTTTTGATACCGGCCGCTGTTGACGGCCGCTCGGGCTCGGTCGACGGCTTCACCTCGCCGGGTTTGGAGGTCCTGTATGAGGGTATCGGTTTCGGCCGCCGGCGAATCCTGGCGCAACGGACCGATGCCTTCCGTCAGGAGCACATCGAAATCCCGAGCCTGTCCCAGTTGCTCGGTGAGCCACTTGAGTTCGGTCTTGACGGCGTCGGTTTGCGGGCTGTCGATCAGGGGTTTGAACAGCGTCAGGGCGGCACGCAGACGACGCAAGCCGACGCGCATCTGATGGATGCCTTCGGGGTTGCCTCCACGCACGGCGCGCTCGTTTGCGAGTGCATGGTCCAGGCACGCCAAGGCGATGACGCGAAACGCTTCTGCGGCCGAGAAATCGGTATCAATCGCGATTTCGGCCGCTCGTACCGCGCAGTCCGCCTCACCGGTGACAAGCGCGTAACCCCGATCCTGCTTCGGCTGCGCCCCATAGGCCACGGGGAGCGAATGCCGTAGGCGCTCTGCGATTTCGACGAGGTCTGCCGGGTCACCTTCTTTCAGCTCTAGCTCGAGTTCGCTGATAAGCTCACGCCTGCGACCCGCATTGATATATCCGCGATCGACGGCCAACTCGACTGCGCTGCCGCCGGCCCGGATCGGCAGCGTAGTGCGCTCCACGACCGTCTCAAAGGTTGGATGAAGCTCGTGCCGGAGTTTACGCGTCACGAGTGGGGCCAGCGCAGTGCCCTTGGCGAGCGACAGATCGGGTATGGCGCTAGCGATCTCTTCCTCCCATTCGTCGCGGCCAAGCGCGCCGCGCCCGCCTTTTGAGATTGCTTTGATCGTTTGCACGCGCTTCTTCCCGATCCGGCGGACGCGCAAGGCCAGCCCGTGATCGCGCAGCTTGAGGCTTGGTGTATCGAAATAGACCGAGGTGAGCTTTTGTCGCCGGGGCGGACCTTGAATAAGCTGACGCAACCCTGGCAGGTCAGCCGCTTTGCTGATCGCGTCCCGTGGCACTTGAAGTTTGAGTTCGATCTCGTGAGCCATCTCAGTTCCAGATATCCGGTTCGACAAGCGCGGCAGCAGCGTGCAAATCAGCGACAAGTCGCTGATATTCGGCGACCTTCTCGGCTTCCGTCTGCGGCCGCAAGAGCAAGGATGGAGGTATTGCTTTAGGCAGGAAATGCCACAGCGACGCCTGTAGTTGCGCATCGTCTTCGTTGCCGACGACGACAAACTGCTCGAGTCTGTTCGATCCGGAGCCAGCTCCAGCGCGAAGGCGTCGGCTCGGGAGAAGCGCTGAACGAACAAACTGCGACCGGCAACTGGCCGGCCTGGCAGGGACGCTGTGACGGGCTAACCGACGCGCTCAGCATCTGGCGACCGATGGATGATAGCGCATGGTCCGGTTGCGGTCGTGCCCGTCCATGCCTCGCCGATGCGGCCGGCCATCGCCCGCATCGTCACCCAGGGCCTCGCCGCCATGGCCTTCATTGGCCCGCCAACGCTGGAAATGATCGCTCGTCGCCAGAAGTTTAAATCCGTATCCTGCCGCCATCTCTCCAAATTGGACCTGGTGGAGTTCCAGGAGTTGTTCGTACGCCAACATGAGCCAACAAGCCGTTTGTTGACAAGGCCGTCATCGCTCTTCAGGGATTTCCGCGCGTTTGTCTTGAGCCATAAAGCCAGGCGCAGGCATTATCTCTCTCCATCCTGCATTTGCTTCTATCAACAACCCCTGGTGACGGCAGTTCCTGTGGGCACAAGGGCTTAATATGCCCTTCGCCGAGCCGGGAGAAGTCGGGTCGTCGAGATCTCGCGGAGTATGAGTCCGGTAGGGCTCTGCCAGCTTATCTGCTGGCAGTTACCGATAGTGGCAGCGCTATTAGTGGGAGGCAACGGGCCCACGGGTGCGCGCCAGGCAGAGACACTTTCGGCGTTGTAGTTGTCCCGCCAGCGTCTTAGTCAACCACTGAGTCAACCTGGATGTGCGCCGTATTTCCGCCCCAAGGGCCTGGACGGTAGCGAAATTTTTGGTGGCGGAGCCGAAACTGTGGGGTGACTGATAATTCCCCGCCTGTCGGTCCGATCAGGAATGGGGCCAATCTGCCCGGGACGACGATTCTCCTGAACACGATTGCTGCCTCCTGCCGACCGCTTAGTAGGTCTAGGCTAGGCTAGGCTAGGGATCGCATGTGGTAGAACTATCGCTTTGCTCTGACCGAATACTACACCGGTTATCCGCTGAGCGGCGGCCCCCCGTATTACATCGAGTGCATTGACGATCAACGCCAATGCTCCGCTTCATATACCCATTCGGGGGTTCTTGACGATAGGTGGGCAAGACAAGGAAGGGCCCCCGGCTTATCGCGGCTCAAACCCAATGTACTGCCGAAAAAGGGGTTGAGCCAATCTCTCTGGTCCGGCACTCGCCGCGTCCTTGGCCCAACGTCTTGGCCACCCGGCTGACAGATCCACGCTTGAAGCTCGAAACTATGCGCGGGCAGCCGTTTTCAGTCCGCGGCGAACAGTCGGAATGATTTACTCCCGGCGGCAGGACACACGATGGCGCAACCTTGACGTCAAGCTGCCCCCGTGTCCCAACCGCATATTGGTCATGAAGACTCGCTCGGAACTCGGCCAGCGGAGGCATCACCGCAATACAGAGAGACGGGCATTGAGCGGCGGTCGCAGCTCAAATGGTTGCGTACCAGACACATGCTTTCCCGGCGGGAGGCCGACGGGATGCTGTTGGTGCGCCTGTAGGGGATAGCTCGCAGCGGCAGGCCATTGCACCGCAGTCGACGATGCGCCTGAATCGCGTGCAGTTGCTCGGGCATCGCGACGAACGCCCCGCCCTCGCCGGTGCGCCAACTGAACCGAACTATGCCGCCGATATATTGTGACGTTCGCTGATCAGCTCTCGCATCAGGGAGGCGCTTGCCGATCCGATGCGCTCGGCTCCGGCCAGGTCGTAGAAAACGAGCTGCGAGACACCATCCCGCCTCGATCACGGCGCCCGACAGTTACACGCGCGGGAAGTCCACGTCGCGTTATCCTGCGAGCACTACCAGATCGACGGGTTCGGTCAGACCTTCCACCTTGCGTCCTGGACGCATCTCGACGGCGCGCGAGGGAGCGTAGCCCTGCTCAAGCGCGAGCGCGTAAGTGGAGCCTGTCGTCAGCGCCCGCACGTGCTCGTTCTTGGTGTGCTTTTCGAGCTTTGCGACGAGGTTAACGACTTCGCCGATGACGGTATATTCGAGCCGCGTCGCGTGGCCGACTGTTCCGAAGACGATGTCGCCGACAGCGCCGGCGAAACCCACCCTGGGCGCCGGCAATCCATACCTCTCCTGCTCCCGCCGCCATTGCTCTGCCGTCGTCGTCAGTTCATCGATGGCGCGGCAGAGATCTGCGGCGAAAGTAACGCTCGGTGCCACAGCACCAAAGCTCGCCAGGATCCCGTCTCCGAGATACTTGTCGATGCTGCCACCGTGGCGCTGGATCACCGGCACCAGCCGAGATTGGTACTCTGCGAGCAGCGCGATCAGCTCCTGCGCCGAAAGTGTCTCCGAGAGCGCGGTGAAGCCGCGCAGATCGGCCATCAGGATGGCGGCGCGGCATCCGTTGCACTGCATGCTCTCGGCGTCCTCTTCGGCCCGCCGGATCTGTGCCGCGACCTCGGGCGCGAAGAAGCGCGACAGATCGCTGGCTGCCCGTTCCTCGGCGACCGACCGGGCCAGGAGATCGCGGGCCCTGACAAGCGACAATGCGAGGATGGCAGTCACCACAAGGATCGACAGGATCTTGTCGATTTCCGCGCCGCGGAGGATTTTGTACGAGGTGACGTACTCGACATAGCTGTGCGTAAATACCGCAGCATCCGAACCCCACACCGCGTAAAGGAACAGCGTGAGCCAGCCCAACGCGGCGCAGCCACCCGCCAGCACCACATAGCCCGGCTCAAACCGCAATGTCCGCAACGCGATCAGGATGAAGACGTACATCAGGGTCGGCGCCTTCAGGTAGAGCGCCGGCGGTGCACGATATTGAAGGTGAAAACTCCAGATTGTGATCATCAGCACGAGAATGTCGACAATCACAGAAACGGCGACAAAACCGCGGCTCAACCGGCCGCGGTAGGCGAGCAAGAGACGGCCTGCGTTAAACAGCGCGTAAATCCCGAGTGTCCACGGCACCGGCTCGAATGGCGTGCCGGGCGGGAACGCCTTGGGCGAGACCGCGTAGACGAGACCGAAGAACACGACCGCGGCAACCTGTGTCCAGCCGACGATGATCTCGCCGGCTTCTTGCTGCCGTTCGATGTCGCGACGGATGCGTTCAGGGAAGGCGGGCTTGGCTCTCTTCCCGAAGAGCAACGCCGCCGGGTCGGCCCAGGAACGCTTCAGGAACCCGGATCCTGGGTCGGGAATGAAAGCCGGCTGCCGCACTCGCCCGAACAACATCGACACCTCGATTGCTTGGCACCACCTTCAGTTTAGTCCATATCGACGGCAGACGATCACGCCCAAGACATAAAATTTGTTAATGCGCCTCCGGTGCGCGGTCGTGCCGGCCGTTATTTGGGCCTGACCGTCTGCGAAACGCACTCGCTACGCTATGCCAGAGCAGCCTTTATCTACCGGTGGAGGGTAACTGCCGAAGCTACGGCTTCTGCTGGACACGAGGCGATGGAAAGCACTGAGACAAGCCCGGCGTCGATACCAAATCCGGCTACTAAACTAAAGAACTGCTCTCCGCGGCCAAGGTGGCCGTCGGCCCGAAACAGGGTCAGTTCGGCGGATAACCGCATCAGGCTGCGTCCGCCGGCTGAAATCGAAAGTAGTAAAATCGCTCGGGTTCGGGCCGAAATCCCAGCACCTGGCCAGAGACGCGGGTTTGCTCGTCATTCAGCCGGTAATCGCCTAACCCGTCATCCTCCGGCTGCACGCCGACGACGTTCTTGGCCCACGTCAGCCAACCCTCCGGGATCACCAGGGATCCCATGATCTGTTCGTCGTCGCGACCATACCTTACAATGCGGTAAACCATCCTCACGGCTCCACCTGTCGCGTCGGATCGGCAGCCCCTACCTGTCGGCCGTCCCACGGATCACAGTCGCCCAAATGCCGCCGGCCGGAGGGACCGTACTCGAAAATAGTTCCATCGGGTGTCTTCCATCGGCCTCTTCGGCCTCTGCCCGATCGAGGCGTTTTGCCGCGTGACTTGACGGCAGTGGGGCATCCCGGAAGCGCATCGCCCGGAGGAAACCGACGGACAACACGGCCTGTTCCCGGTCGCGCGGTGTGCGGACCTTGATTGTCACTCACGCGTCCCTGACTTCGACCGGACTGTTCTGAGGACATTCCTTGGCTGCGCGGAGGTATTGGGTGCTAGCGATTTTGCGCTCGGCGCTTACGCGCCGTTAATCAACATCAATCCTTGAGGCAGCCGCGAGATGGACTGG